>JAGNLM010000005.1 GCA_017999615.1 Gammaproteobacteria bacterium
CGTAGACCTCGATCAGCTCCTCGACCTGGAGCTTGGTCTGGAGCCTCTGGGACAGGTGGAGCAGCCACCCCTTGTCGAAGGCGTCGCGGGAGGCGACGCCCGCGCGTCCGGGGCGGGGGCGTGGGGTCAGGGACACTCGCGGAACCTCGGAAGGCAGGCGGAGCGGCATAAGGAATCGGTCACCACTGGGCTCTCGACTTCCGGGATGCCATAAGCGTGCCAGGTCCAGGGATCCGGGGGTGCCCCGGTGGTCGCCCATAAATTTCATGGAGTTGCGTGCAGGGCGGGAGGGCTGCGGGAGGAGGGGTCAATTCCTTGACGCAGCGATTCGGCCGCCGGGCGGCAAGGGGCGGCGGCTTCCCGGCAGGCGGCGGCGAGGCGGTCCCAGGGGGGTGCGCCAGGGGGGCACCGGCGCGGGGTGGCCACGAGGGGGCCTAGGCCGGGTCCTCAGGCCTTCTCGCCTGCGCCAGGTAGTTGACGTCGAGACTGCGTGTGAAGTTCGCCGTGCGGGTGAAGGGGTTGTAGCGCACGCCGGTGAGGGCCAGGGGCTCCAGTCCTGCCGCGCGCATCCAGCGGGTCAGCTCGGCGGGGCGCACGAAGCGGGAGTAGTCGTGGGTGCCCCGGGGCAGGAGTCCCAGCACGTACTCGGCGCCGAGGACCGCGAACAGGTAGGCGGCGGGGCTGCGGTTCAGGGTCGCCAGGAACAGCTGGCCCCCGGGGCGCAGCAGCGAGGCGCAGGAGCGGACCATCGCCGCCGGGTCCGGGACGTGCTCCAGGAGCTCCATGCAGGTGACCGCATCGAAGGAGCCCGGTTCTTCCCGCGCCAGGGCCTCCGCGGAGAGGAGCCGGTAGTCGAGGGACACCCCGGCCTCCTCCGCGTGCCGCCGGGCGACCTCCAGGGGACCCGCCGAGAGGTCGATGCCGACCACGTGGGCGCCGCGCCGAGCCATGGCCTCGGCCAGGATCCCCCCGCCGCAGCCCACGTCCGCGATCCGTTTCCCGGCCAGCCCCAGCCGCTCCTCGACCCAGGCGAGGCGCAGGGGATTCAGGTCGTGGAGCGCCCGCAGCTCCCCGTTCGAGTCCCACCAGTGGTGGGCCATCGCCTCGAACCGGGCGAGCTCGAGGGGGTCGGCGTTGGGTGCGGTCGCGGTCATGGGAGGTCGTTTCCCGGGCTCATTCGCGCTCTCCAGGGGGCACGGCACCGGAGAGCGGGCCGCGCGCGGTGTCCGGACGGGTGTCCCGGTGTCGGGCGCCGGCGGCGATGCGGGCTCCCCAGCCCCGCGTCCGCTGGCGCAGCTCGGCCTCGTCGAAGGTGGTGGGAAGCCGGCCCTTCAGGAGGTGCCGGCCCGCGACCCACACGTCGGTGACCTGGTGGCGGCTGGCCGCGTACACGAGCTGAGAGACGGGGTGGTGGACCGGCTCGGTCTCCAGGTGGGAGAGATCGATTGCGGCGAGGTCGGCCGCCTTGCCGGGGACGATCGAGCCGACCTCCTCCTCGATCCCGAGCGCCCGGGCCCCGTGCAGGGTGGCCATGGTGAGGGCCGTCCAGGCGCTCACCGCCGCGGCGTCGCCGGCGACGGCCTTGCCGACGAGGGCGGCCGTGCGCGCCTCGCCGAGCAGGTCGAGGTCGTTGTTGCTGGCCGCACCGTCGGTGCCCAGGGCCACCGGGACGCCGGCGTCGAGCAACCGCTGCACCGGACAGAACCCGCTCGCGAGCTTCAGGTTGGACTCCGGGCAGTGCACCACGCAGAGGCCGTGCTCGGCCGCGCTCTCGATCTCGGCGGGCTCGAGCTGGGTCATGTGCACGGCGGCCAGCCGGTACGTCAGCAGGCCGAGGCGCTCCAGGCGCGCGAGGGGGCGCACGCCGTGGCGCTCGACTCCCTGACGCACCTCGTCCGCCGTCTCGTGCACGTGCATGTGCACGGGCACGTCCAGCTCCTCGGCGAGGGTGGCGACGCGGGCGAGGGCCGCGTCGGAGACGGTGTAGGGGGCGTGGGGGGCGAAGGCCGTGCGCACCAGGGGGTCGCCGCGAAAGCGGTCGTGGGTTTCAATGGCCCTGGCGAGGTACTCGTCGGTGTCCCGGGCCCACACCGAGGGAACGTCGATCACGAGCAGTCCCACCACCGCGCGGATCCCCATGGAGGAGGCGACGCGGGCGGTGTCCGCGGGGAAGAAGTACATGTCGTTGAAGCAGGTGGTGCCGCCCCGGAGCATCTCCGCCACGGCGAGCCGGGTCCCGTCCTGCACGAACTCCTCGCTGACCCAGCGGCCCTCGGCGGGCCAGACGTGCTCCTGGAGCCAGCGCATCAGCGGCAGGTCGTCGGCGAGGCCCCGGAAGAGGGACATCGCGGCGTGGGTGTGGGCGTTCACCAGACCGGGGATGAGCGCATGGTCGCCGAGCCGGTGCTCGACCCGGGGCTCGAAGCGCGCCTTCGCCTCGGTGCTGGGCAGCACCCCCACGATCCGTCCCCCGTGGACGGCTACCGCGTGGTGCTCGAGGACGACGCCCGGGGGTTCGACGGGGATCACCCAGCGGGCGTGGATCAGGGTGTCGATGGGCGTCACGGGGCTGGCTTCGGGTGGTCGCATCCGGGGCTGAGTATGCTCTACCGGCCAGAGCGCGAAAATGGGCGGGCGCACCGGTCCGGGCCCTGCAGAGGGGACCTGGGCAGTGGGTTTGCCTGGCGCCGGCGGCTCGCCCAGAATCGCTCGGCCCAACCCCGGGTCACGCACCGCCGCCGCCATGCCCCACGACCGCCACGACACCGTCCGTGCCCTCCTCTGGGAAGGCGGGGCCCTGCGTCTGCTGGACCAGCGCCGCCTGCCCTCCGAGGAGGCCTGGCTCACGGCGAGCGACGCCCCCGGCGTCGCGGCCGCCATCCGGGACATGGTGGTGCGCGGGGCTCCCGCGATCGGCATCGCCGCAGCCTATGGCGTGGTCCTGGCGGCCCGTGACGCCTGGGCCAGGGACCCCGGGGCCTGGCGTGCGCTCGCCCAGGAGGACCTCGCTCGCCTTGCCGCCGCCCGCCCGACGGCGGTCAACCTCTTCTGGGCGCTCGCGCGGATGCGCCTCGCGATGGCTGGGGTCGCCGGCGACCCCGTGCCCCCGCTGCTCGCCGAGGCAGACGCCATCCTGGCCGAGGACGTCGCGGCCAACCGCCGCATGGGCGGGCTCGGCGCCGCCCTGATCGACCGCGCCGGCGCCGTGCTGACCCACTGCAACACGGGCTCTCTCGCGACGGGGGGCTACGGCACGGCCCTCGGCGTCGTGCGCAGCGCCGCCGCCGCCGGCCGGGTGACCCGGGTGTACGCGGACGAGACGCGGCCGTGGCTGCAGGGCGCCCGGCTCACCGCCTGGGAGCTCGTGCGCGACGGCATCCCCGTGGACCTCCTGGTCGAAGGCGCCGCGGCCTCCCTGCTGCGCCGGGGCGAGGTTTCCTGGGTTCTCGTGGGCGCCGACCGCGTCGCCGCCAACGGCGACTTCGCGAACAAGATCGGCACCTACGGTCTTGCGGTCCTGGCGCGCCACCACGGCGTGCCCTTCATGGTCGTCGCCCCGAGCTCCACCGTGGACCTGGAGACGGCGGACGGGGGGGCGATCCCCATCGAGGACCGGTCCCCCGAGGAGGTCCTCGCCTGCGGCGGGCGCCCGGTCGCCGCCCCGGGGGCCGGGGCCTGGAACCCGGCCTTCGACGTCACCCCCGCCGGGCTGGTGGACGCCCTGGTCACGGAGCGCGGCGTGGTGCTGTGCCCGGACCGGGAGAAGATCGCCGCCCTGATGGCCTGATGGCCTGATGGCCTGATGGCGTTGGGCGCCGGCTGCCGTGGAAAACAGTTTTGCGGGTCGCCGGCGGCTCCGGCGACCTGCCGGTGCGGTGGGGATGGTACAATCTGCCCCCTGACAGGAGCTTACCCGCGCCGAGCCGCCCCGCAACCCCATGCCTGATTTCGCCAGGGAAGTCCTCCCGGTCAACATCGAGGAGGAGCTGAAGCAGTCGTATCTCGACTACGCGATGAGCGTGATCGTCGGGCGAGCGCTGCCCGACGTGCGCGACGGGCTCAAGCCCGTCCACCGCCGGGTGCTCTTCGCCATGAGCGAGCTCGGCAACGACTGGAACCGCGCGTACAAGAAGTCAGCCCGCGTGGTCGGCGACGTGATCGGCAAGTACCACCCGCACGGCGACGTGGCGGTCTACGACACCATCGTGCGCATGGCGCAGCCGTTCTCCATGCGCTACGTGCTGGTGGACGGCCAGGGCAACTTCGGATCGGTGGACGGCGACGCCCCCGCGGCGATGCGCTACACCGAGGTGCGCATGGCGCGCATCACCCAGGAGTTGCTGGCGGACCTCGACAAGGAAACGGTCGATTTCGCGCCGAACTACGACAACTCGGAGCGCGAGCCGACAGTCCTGCCGGCGCGCCTGCCGAACCTCCTGGTGAACGGGTCGGCGGGGATCGCCGTGGGGATGGCGACCAATATCCCGCCCCACAACCTCACCGAGGTGGTGAACGCCTGCCTCGCGTACATCGAAGACCCCGCCATCCGGGTGGCGGAGCTGATCCGCCACCTTCCCGGGCCGGACTTCCCCACCGGGGCCTACATCAACGGCGCAGCCGGTATCCGCGAGGCCTACGAGACGGGGCGCGGGCGCATCTTCGTGCGCGCCAAGAGCCACGTCGAGACCGACGAGTCGAACGGCAAGCCGCGCATCGTCGTCACCGAGCTCCCCTACCAGGTCAACAAGGCGAAGCTGCTGGAGCGGATCGCCGAGCTGGTGCGCGAGCGCAAGCTCGAAGGCATCACCGAGCTGCGCGACGAGTCCGACAAGGACGGCATGCGCATGGTGGTGGAGCTGCGCCGGGGCGAGGTGGCGGAGGTGGTGCTGAATAACCTCTACCAGCACACCCAGCTGCAGACGGTGTTCGGCATCAACATGGTGGCCCTCGCGGACGGGCAGCCGAAGCTCTTCAACCTCAAGCAGCTCATCGAGGCCTTCGTGCGCCACCGCCGCGAGGTGGTGACCCGGCGCACGGTCTACGACCTCGGCAAGGCGCGCGACCGCGCGCACGTGCTCGAGGGTCTGGCGGTGGCGCTCGCCAACATCGACCCGGTCATCGAGGCCATCAAGACCTCGCCGAGCCCGGAGGAGGCCAAGGCGAGGCTGCTCCGGCGGGCGTGGCCCCCGGGCGCTGTCGTGGGCATGGTGGAGCGCGCGGGCGCCGACGCCGCGCGGCCCGAGGGGCTCGCGCCGGGCCTCGGGCTGGGCCCCGAGGGGTACCGGCTCTCGGAGACCCAGGCCCAGGCCATCCTCGAGCTGCGCCTGCAGCGCCTGACCGGCCTCGAGCAGGACCGGATCACGGCGGAGTACCGCGAGCTGCTGGCGCGGATCGCCGAGCTGCTGGCGATCCTGGAGGACCCCGACCGGCTGATGGCCGTCATTCGCGGAGAGCTCGAGGCGTTGCGCGAGCAGTTCGGGGACCGGCGCAAGACCGAGATCCTGGACCAGCACCAGGCCCTCGGGCTCGAGGACCTGATCAGCCCGGAGGACGTGGTCGTCACCCTGTCCCACGCCGGCTACGCGAAGAGCCAGCCGCTCGACCTCTACCGGGCGCAGAGGCGCGGCGGGAAGGGCCGCTCGGCGACGGCGATGAAGGAAGAGGACTTCATCGACAACCTGTTCGTCGCCAACACCCACGACTGGGTGCTCTGCTTCTCGAGCCGTGGGCGCGTGTACTGGCTCAAGGTCTACGAGCTGCCCCAGGCCGGTCCCTCGGCGCGGGGCAAGCCCATCGTGAACCTCCTGCCCCTCGAGGAGGGCGAGCGCATCAACGCCGTTCTCCCCGTCAAGGACTTCACCCGCGGCGGCTTCGTGCTGATGGCAACGGCCCGCGGAGTCGTGAAGAAGACTCCGCTCGACGATTTCTCCCGCCCGCGCACGAGCGGCATCATCGCGGTGGACCTCGCCGAGGACGACCAGCTGGTCGGCGTCGACCTGACGGACGGGGAACGCGACGTGATGCTCTTCGCGAGCGACGGCAAGATGATCCGGTTCGCCGAGCGGCAGGTGCGCCCCATGGGCCGCTCCGCGCGCGGCGTGCGGGGTGTGCACCTCGCCGAGGGGGCCGGGGTGATCGCGCTCATCGTGCCCACGCCCGACAGGACGGTGCTGCTCGCGACCCAGAACGGCTACGGCAAGCGGACGACGGTCGAGGACTTCCGGCCCCAGGGGCGCGGCGGACAGGGGCTCATCGCGATCCAGACGAGCGCCCGCAACGGGCCGCTCGTGGGCGCGGTGCTGGTGCGCGAGGAAGACGAGATCATGCTGATCACGGACGGCGCCACGCTGGTGCGCACCCGGGTGCACGAGGTCCCGGTGCTGAGCCGCAATACCCAGGGCGTGAAGCTCATCAGCCTGGCCGAGGAGGAGCGGCTGGTGGGGTTGGCGCCGGTGGTGGAGGAGAACGAACCGGAGGCCGCTGCGCAGGAGTAGGGCGGGGCGGCCCGGAAAGGTCCACGGGCCCGCGAGGGTCCGACGGTTACGGTTACGGTTACGGTCACGGTGGCGGGGCGAGCGGGTTCGCGCCCCGCGCAGGGTGGCGCAGAGGGGTGCGCGCACGGGTCTGCCCGTGCGGCGGACCCACACGTGGAAGAGGGAGATCGATCGATGGCACGGGTTTACAACTTCAGTGCGGGTCCGGCGGTGCTGCCGGAAGAGGTGCTCACGCGGGCGCGCGAGGAGATGCTCGACTGGCGCGGCTCGGGCATGTCGGTCATGGAGATGAGCCACCGCGGAAAGGACTTCCTCTCCATCGCCCAGAAGGCCGAGGCGGACCTGCGCGAGCTCCTCGGGATCCCCTCCAACTACAAGGTGCTGTTCCTGCAGGGCGGCGCGAGCCAGCAGTTCGCCATGGTGCCCCTGAACCTGATGGGCGAGAAGGGCAAGGCCGACTACGTCCACACGGGCGAGTGGTCGAAGAAGGCCATCGGCGAGGGCAAGCGCCAGGGCCAAGTCAACGTCGTGGCGGACGCGGCGGCGTCGAAGTACACGACGATCCCGCCCCGCGCGGAGTGGAAGCTCGACCCGGACGCGGCCTACGTGCACTACACCCCCAACGAGACCATCGGCGGCGTGGAGTTCCACTGGGTGCCGGAGACGGGCGGCGTCCCGCTCGTGGCCGACATGTCCTCGACCCTTCTCTCGCGGCCGATCGACGTTTCCCGCTTCGGTCTCATCTACGCCGGGGCGCAGAAGAACATCGGGCCGGCGGGGCTCGTCATCGTGATCATCCGCGAGGACCTGATCGGGCGCGCGGGGGCGGCTGTCCCGGCGATGCTCAACTACAAGACCCACGCCGATGCCGAGTCGATGTACAACACGCCGGCGACCTACTCGTGGTACATCGCGGGCCTCGTGTTCGAGTGGCTCCTGCAGAAGGGTGGGCTCTCCGCGATGGCGGAGGTCAACCGCCGCAAGGCGGAGAAGCTCTACGGGGCCATCGACGCGAGCGGCTTCTACCGCAACCCGGTGGCGAAGGATTGCCGGTCGTGGATGAACGTGCCGTTCACGCTCGGTGACTCGGCGCTCGACGAGCCGTTCCTGAAGGAGGCGAAGGCGGCCGGACTCGTGACGTTGAAGGGCCACCGCTCGGTCGGAGGGATGCGCGCGAGCATCTACAACGCGATGCCGGAATCCGGCGTCGACGCGCTCGTGGCATTCATGCGCGATTTCCAGCAGCGCAAGGGCTGAAGCGGCCATGTTCAAGATCCTGACGCTCAACAACATCTCCGTTTCCGGCCTGCGCCGGCTGCCGCGCGAGCGTTACGAGGTTGCCTCGGAGATCCAGCATCCCGACGCGGTCCTCGTGCGCTCCTTCAACATGCACGAGATGGAAATCCCCTCGACCCTGAAGGCGGTGGGTCGCGCAGGGGCCGGAGTGAACAACATCCCCGTCGACAAGATGAGCGCGCGCGGGATCGTGGTGTTCAACGCGCCCGGCGCGAATTCCAACGCGGTGAAGGAGCTCGTCATCGCGGGAATGCTGATCGCGGCCCGCAACATCGTGCAGGCGTGGGACTTCGCCCGCGGTCTCGAGGGCACCGACGTGGAGATCCGCAAGGCGGCGGAGTCCGGCAAGAAGCAGTTCGTCGGCTTCGAGCTCCCCGGGCGCACGCTCGGCGTGGTCGGTCTGGGGGCCATCGGGGTCCGCGTGGCCAACGCCGCCATTGCGCTTGGCATGAAGGTGGTCGGCTACGACCCGGACATCACCGTGGCCCGGGCCTGGGAGCTCTCCTCCCAGGTGCAGCAGGCGCTCAGCCTCGACGACCTGCTCGCGCGGTCGGAGTTCGTGACGCTGCACGTGCCGCTCTCGAACAAGACCCGGGCGATGATCGACGCGAAGCGCCTCGGTTCCATGCGCGACGGGGTCGTGCTGCTCAACTTCGCGCGTGAGGAGATCGTCGACGAGCACGCGGTGGCGAGCGCGCTCGCCCACGGCAAGGTCCGGGCCTACGTGTGCGATTTCCCGGGCAACACCCTGCGCGGGAACCCCCGCGTCGTCATGCTGCCGCACATCGGCGCGTCCACTGCCGAGGCGGAGGAGAACTGTGCCGTGATGGTGGCGGACCAGGTGCGGGCCTACCTGGAGGACGGGACCATCCACAACTCGGTGAATTTCCCCGAAGTGGAGATGGCGCGCAGCAGCGGGAGCCACCGGCTCGCGGTGGTGAACGCGAACGTCCCGAACATGCTGGGCCAGATCTCGACGAAGCTCGCGGGCGCCGGCCTGAACATCGTGGACATGCTGAACAAGTCCCGCGGGGAACTGGCGTACACGCTGGCCGACGTGGAGTCCCAGGTGCCTCAGGAGGTGATCGCCGACATCGCCTCGACCCAGGGCGTGCTCGCCGTCCGGTCGCTGTAGGGTGCAGCCGTGAGCGCGGGCGGAGACGGCGTTCCCCCCTCGGGCGGCGGCCTCCCGCCGCCCGTGGGGCTCGACGAGCTGCGCTCGCGCATCGACGAGGCCGACCGCGAGATCCAGGCGGTCATCGCCCGGCGGGCGGCGCTCGCCCTCGAGGTGGCGCGCGCCAAGCGCGACGCGGGCGCCGAGGAGGACTTCTATCGCCCCGAGCGGGAGGCGGAGATCCTGCGGCGCGTCGTGGAGCGCAACGCGGGGCCGCTCGACGACGGCACTCTCGTGCAGTTGTTCCGGGAGATCATCTCCGCCTGCCTTGCCCTGCAGAAGCCGCCGCACGTCGCGTTCCTGGGCCCCGCCGGGACGTTCACCCAGGAGGCGGCGCTGAAGCACTTCGGGCACTCCGCCCGGACGCTGCCCTTCGACACGATCGAGGGCGTGTTCCGGGAAGTGACCTCGGGAGCGGCGCACTACGGGGTCGTGCCGGTGGAGAATTCGACCGAGGGGGTGGTGAGCCACACCCTCGACATGTTCATGCAGTCGTCGCTTCAGATCTGCGGCGAGATCGGGCTGCCGATCCACCACTTCCTGCTCTCCCGCGAGGGCAGCCTCGAGCGCGTGCGCCGCGTCTACTCCCACTACCAGTCGCTCGCCCAGTGCCGGAAGTGGCTCGACGAGCACCTGCCACGGCCCGAGCGGGTGGGCGTGGCGAGCAACGCGGAGGCCGCCCGCCTCGCCTCGGTGGAGCCCGGCACCGCGGCCATCGCCGGTGAGGTCGCGGCGCACCTCTACGGCCTCGGGACCCTCGCCGCAAAGATCGAGGACGAGCCCGAGAACACGACACGGTTCCTCGTGGTCGGGCAGCGCGCCGTGCCGCCGACCGGGTCGGACAAGACCTCCCTCATGCTGGCCGCCCGCAACCAGCCCGGCGCGCTCTACGAGCTGCTCGAGCCGTTCTCGCGCTACGGCATCAACATGACGCGGATCGAGTCGCGGCCTTCGCGCCGCGGAAAGTGGGACTACGTCTTCTTCGTCGACGTGGACGGCCACGTCCAGGACCCGAATCTCGCGGGCGCGCTGCGCGAGGTGAGCGAGCGCTCCGCGATCTTCAAGGTGCTGGGCTCCTACCCGAGGATGATCCTGTGATTTCGAGACGACGGTCTGCCGGAACCAACCCGATGCTGCCGCTCGCCGCGCCCGGCGTGCGCGGGCTCACGCCCTACCGGCCGGGGAAGCCGATCTCCGAGCTCGAGCGCGAGCTCGGGATCTCGAACGCCATCAAGATGGCCTCGAACGAGAACCCCCTCGGCCCCAGCCCCCACGCCCTCAAGGCCGCCGAGGCCGCGCTCGCCGAGCTGGCGCGTTACCCCGACGGCAATGGCTTCGCCCTCAAGCAGGCGCTCTCGCGCCGGCTCGGGGTCAGCGTGGATCAGATCACGCTCGGCAACGGTTCCAACGACGTCCTCGAGCTGCTCGCCCGGGCCTTCGCCACGCCGCGCGACGAGGTCGTGTTCTCGGAGCAGGCCTTTGCCGTCTACCCTCTCGTCGCCCGGGCCGTGGGCGCGAAGGCGGTGGCCATTCCCTCGCGCGAGTGGGGGCACGACCTCGAGGCGATGCGCCGGGCCGTGGGGCCGCGCACTCGTCTCGTCTTCATCGCCAACCCGAACAACCCGACCGGCACCTGGAACGACGCCGCCTCGCTCGCGGCGTTCCTCGACGCCATGCCGGCGCACGTCGTCACGGTGATCGACCAGGCCTACATCGAGTACGTGGAGGAGCCGTCGCTCCCCGACTGCGTGCCGTGGGTCGCCCGTTACCCGAACCTGGTCGTGGCGCGCACCTTCTCGAAGATCTACGCGCTCGCGGCACTGCGCGTCGGCTACTCGGTGTCGCACCCCGCCGTCGCGGACCTGCTGAATCGCGTGCGCCAGCCGTTCAACGTCAACAGCGTCGGCTTGGCGGCGGCCGAGGCGGCCCTGGAGGACGAGGAGCACGCGGCGCGGGGCATCCGGATGAACCGCCAGGGCATGCGTCAGCTCACCGAGGCCTTCGGGCGGATGGGCCTCGACTACATCCCGTCGCTCGGAAACTTCGTCTGCGTCCACGTGGGCGGCCCGGCCGGGCCGGTCTACGACGGGCTCCTGCGCGAGGGGGTCATCGTCCGTCCGGTCGAGAACTACGGCATGCCCGAGCACCTGCGGGTGACCGTGGGCCTCGAAGAGGAGAACCGGCGCTTCCTCGCCGCACTGGAGAAGGTCCTGGCGAAGCGGTGATCGAGCGCCTCTGCGTCGTCGGCGTCGGCCTGATCGGCGGGTCGCTCGCTCGCGCCCTGCGCGCGGCCGGCGCGGTCCGCGAGGTCGTCGGCTGTGGGCGCGAGCGGGCGAACCTGGAGCGCGCGGTGGCCCTCGGCGTCGTGGACCGCTTCACCCAGGACGTCGGCGAGGCGGTGTCCGGGGCCGACCTGGTGTTCCTCGCGGTCCCCCTGGGCGCTATGCGCCCGGCGCTCGAGGCCCTGCGGGGCCGGCTGGCCCCGGGGGCGGTGATCACCGACGGGGGCAGCGCGAAGGCGAGCGTGGTGGCGGACGCCCGGGCCGTCTTCGGGGCGGTTCCGCCCTTCTTCGTGCCCGGCCACCCGATCGCCGGGACCGAGAAGAACGGGGTGGAGGCGTCCTTCGCGACGCTCTACCGCAGCCGCCGGGTCATCCTGACCCCTCTGCACGAGACGGACCCCGGCGCGGTCGCCCGGGTCGAGGAGATGTGGCGCGCGTGCGGGGCGGAGGTGAGCTACATGACGGTGGGGCACCACGACGAGGTGCTCGCCGCCACCAGCCATCTGCCCCACATGCTCGCCTACGCACTGGTGGACTCCCTGGCCCGGCTCGATGAGCACGACGAGGTCTTCCGCTACGCGGCCGGGGGATTTCGGGACTTCACCCGGATTGCCTCGTCCAACCCCGTCATGTGGCGGGACATCTGCATCGCCAATCGCGAGGCCCTGGCGCGAATGCTCGCCCGCTTCTCGGGGGAGCTCGCCGAGCTGACCGCCGCGGTGGAACGGGGCGACGGGGAGGGACTGCTCGAGATCTTCGCCCGCGCCAAGCGGGCGCGGGACCGTTTCGTCGACGGCGGCGCCTCGAGTCCGGAGTGAGGGCGCAGCCCCGGCCGGTCCCATTTGCGGCGGTGGACCCGGGCCGCTATCCTTCCGGGCCGTTTTCGTCTCCCGGCCTCGCCCCATGACTGTCTCCTCCCAGATGCGTTTCGCGGTCCGGCACGGTGGCCGCCTCCGGGGGCGTCTGCGCGTTCCGGGGGACAAATCGATCTCCCACCGCGCGGTCATGCTGGGGTCGGTTGCCGAGGGCGTCACGCGGGTGGAAGGTTTTCTGCAGGGCGAGGACAGCCTGGCCACCCTCGAGGCCTTCCGGCGCCTGGGGGTGCGCATCGAGGGCCCGGACGCGGGCCGGGTCGTCGTCCACGGGGTGGGTCTCCAGGGCCTGCGCCCGCCCGACGGGCCGTTGGACCTCGGCAACTCCGGCACCTCCATGCGGCTCCTGGCGGGCCTGCTCGCCGGGCAACCCTTCGCTGTCACGCTGGTCGGGGACGCCTCCCTCACCCGGCGCCCCATGCGCCGGGTCACCGAGCCGCTGGCGGCGATGGGCGCGCGGGTCGAGACGAGCGCAGGTGGCACGCCGCCCCTCGTGATCCACCCGGTGCCCGGGCTGCGGGGGATCGACTACGCGATGCCGGTGGCGAGCGCACAGGTGAAGTCCTGCCTGCTGTTGGCCGGTCTCTACGCCCGGGGCGAGACCTGCGTGCGGGAGCCTGCGCCGAGCCGGGACCACACCGAGCGCATGCTCGAGGGCTTCGGCTACGCTCTGCGGAGGTCGCCCGGGCGGGTGTGCCTCACGGGCGGGGGGCGGCTCGCGGCGTGCGAGGTGCGGGTCCCCGCCGACATCTCTTCCGCCGCCTTCTTCCTGGTCGGTGCGAGCATCGCCCCGGGCTCCGACGTGGTGCTGGAGCAGGTGGGCATGAACCCCACGCGGACTGGCGTGATCGACGCCCTGCGCCTGCTCGGGGCCGACATCACGGTGGAGAACGAGCGGGTGTCCAGCCACGAGCCGGTCGCCGATCTGCGGGTGCGCAGCGCCCGCCTGCGGGGGGCGGTCATCCCGCCGGAGCTGGTGCCGCTCGCCATCGACGAATTCCCCGCGTTGTTCGTGGCGGCCGCCTGCGCGGAGGGCGAGACGGTGGTCAGCGGCGCCGCCGAGCTGCGGGTCAAGGAGAGCGACCGGATCGAGGTGATGGCCGAGGGCCTGCGGGCGCTCGGCGTCGACGCCCGGCCGACGCCCGACGGCATGGTCGTCCGGGGCGGGCCCATCGCGGGGGGGCGGGTCGACAGCCGGGGCGACCACCGGGTCGCGATGGCCTTCGCGATGGCGGCCCTGGCCGCCGAGGGCGACGTCCTCGTCGAGGACTGCGCCAACGTCCAGACCTCCTTCCCCGGCTTCCCCGAGCTCTCCCGGGGCGCGGGTCTCGACATCGAAGTCCTGACGGGCGAGCCGGGGTGAGCGGGGGCGGGGGCAGGAGCGGGGAGATCCCGGTCCTCACCGTGGATGGGCCGAGCGGGTCCGGAAAGGGCACCGTGAGCCGTCTGGTGGCTGCACGCTTCGGGTGGCACTTCCTGGACAGCGGGGCGCTCTACCGGGTGCTCGCGCTCGCCGCGCGATCCAGCGGCGTCGCGCTGGGGGACGAAGCGGCGCTGGCGCGGCTCGCCCTGGGACTGGACGTGCGCTTCACGGGCGGCGAGGACGGCGAGGAGCCGCAGGTCTGGCTCGAGGGGCGCGACGTGTCGCTCGAGTTGCGCACGGAGGAGGCGGGCGCGGACGCGTCGCGGGTCGCGGCCCTCCCGTCTGTGCGCGGGGCGCTGCTCGAGCGGCAAAGGGAATTCCGCCAGGCCCCGGGTCTGGTCGCGGACGGCCGCGACATGGGAACCGTGGTGTTCCCGGGCGCCCGGGCCAAGGTCTTCCTCGACGCGAGCGTCGAGGAACGGGCCCTGAGACGTTATAACCAGTTGAAGAGAAAAGGGTTGCGTGCTAGCCTTCCGGATCTCGAGAGGGAGGTGGCGGAACGCGACGCCCGGGATCGCGGGCGGAGCGTGTCGCCGTTGCGCGCGCCTGACGACGCGGTGGTCGTGGACACCACGTCGATGGCGTTGGACGCGGTGGTCGAGCGTGTGCTGGAAGTGGCGCGCACGGCCTTCCCCGAGGTGAAGGGTTAGCAGGGAGACCTGCTGAAGGGTCCTCGCGCCGAACGGTGGCGAGGTGGGTGTTCAGGGTGAGGTGCGGGCAGTCCTCGGCCCGCTCAACGGACGGTGTCGCGGCGGAATTCGCGGCCAGGGTAAGGGTGTAATGAGCGAGAGCTTCGCAGAGCTGTTTGAGCAGAGTCAGGTGGAGCAGAAGATGCGTCCCGGCGCTATCGTGAAAGCGCTGGTCGTCTCCGTCGGTCCGGACGTGGTGGTCGTCAACGCCGGACTGAAATCGGAGGGCGTGATCCCGACCGCCCAGTTCTACAACGAACGGGGCGAGCTCCAGGTCAAGGCGGGCGACATGGTGGAGGTCGCGCTGGACGCCGTCGAGGACGGCTACGGCACGACGGTTCTGTCGCGGGAAAAGGCGAAGCGCGCCCAGGCCTGGGGCGACCTCGAGCGGGCGTTCGAGAAGGCCGAGACGGTCACCGGCATCATCACCGGCAAGGTGAAGGGCGGGTTCACGGTCGACATCAACGACATCCGGGCCTTCCTGCCGGGCTCGCTGGTGGACGTGCGGCCGGTGCGCGACACCACGTACCTGGAAGGCAAGCCCCTCGAGTTCAGCGTGATCAAGCTGGACCGCAAGCGCAACAACATCGTGGTGTCCCGCCGTGCGGTCGTCGAGGCCGAGACGAGTGCCGAGCGCCAGGCCCTGCTGGACAACCTGCAGGAAGGCTCCGTCGTGCGCGGCGTGGTGAAGAACCTGACCGAGTACGGCGCGTTCGTCGACCTGGGCGGCATCGACGGCCTGCTGCACATCACCGACATGGCTTGGAAGCGCGTCAAGCACCCGAGCGAAGTGGTGAACGTCGGCGACGAGATGGACGTGAAGGTCCTGAAGTTCGACCGGGAACGCAACCGCGTCTCGCTCGGCCTGAAGCAGCTCGGCGAGGACCCGTGGCAGAACATCGCGCGGCGCTACCCCGTCGGCACGCGGCTCTTCGGCAAGGTCACGAACCTCACCGACTACGGTGCGTTCGTGGAGATCGAGGAGGGCGTGGAGGGGCTCGTCCACGTGTCCGAGATGGACTGGACGAACAAGAACATCCACCCGAGCAAGGTCGTCCAGGTCGGCGACGAGGTCGAGGTCATGGTGCTCGACATCGACGAGGACCGCCGCCGCATCTCGCTCGGCATCAAGCAGGTCCAGCCCAACCCCTGGCAGGAGTTCGCGACCAGTCACAACAAGGGCGACAAGGTCGTCGGGACGATCAAGTCGATCACCGACTTCGGGATCTTCGTGGGGCTCGACGGCAGCATCGACGGCCTGGTGCACCTCTCGGACATCTCCTGGAACACCCCGGGCGAGGAGGCGATCCGCAGCTTCCGCAAGGGCGAGGAGATCGAGGCGGTGGTTCTGGCGGTCGACGCCGAGCGCGAGCGGATCTCGCTGGGTGTCAAGCAGCTCGCCGACGACCCCTTCTCGCGCTTCCTGGTCGAGAATCCGAAGGGCAGCGTGGTGCGGGGCAAGGTCACCGAGGTCGACGCCAAGGGCGCCGCGGTGATGCTCATCGACGGGGTCGAGGGCTACATCCGGGCCTCCGAAGTGACCCGCGACCGGGTCGACGATGCGCGCAACGTGCTCACCGTCGGCGAGGAGATCGAGGCGAAATTCGTCGGTGTGGACCGCAAGAAGCGGGTGATCTCCCTGTCGGTCAAGGCTAAGGAGTCCGACGAGGAGGCCGCTGTGCTGAGCGACTACAGCGCAGAGGCCACCGGCGGCATGGCGACCCTCGGGGACCTGCTGCGTCAGCAGCTCGACCGGAAGTGAAGCGGCGGCATCGGCGGCCGGGCGGAGGCTAGCGGGGGAAGGGCTATGGCGTTGTCAGAGGGCGGCAACAAGGGGACTGTCACCAAGTCGGAGCTGATCGAGCGGATCGCCGAGCGACAGACCCTGCTGGGCTACAAGGACGTGGAGCTTGCCGTCAAGAGCATCCTCGAGCTCATGGCCCAGACCCTCGCCAGCGGAGAGCGGATCGAGATCCGCGGCTTCGGCAGTTTCTCCCTGCACCACCGGCCGTCGCGAGTCGGCCGTAACCCGAAGACCGGCGAGCCGGTGTCGTTGCCGGAGAAGTTCGTGCCGCACTTCAAGCCCGGCAAGGAGCTGCGGGATCGCGTGGATGCCGCGGCGGCTGCGGCAGAGGCGGCGGCCCTGGCGGCCGCCGTCGCTTCGGGACGCCGTGTGACTCGCTAGACGGGGCCGTGCGTCCGCGCGGGCCCCGCAGAGCAGGGGTGCCCGCCCGGGCGGGGGCCTTCGGGCATCCCGGTCGGGATCGGGGGTAGCGCATGTACGAGCTGCTCTGGCTCCTGCTCCCCGTGGCAGCAGCCTCGGGATGGCTTGCGGCGACGCGCGGTGCGCGCGGTGCGGCGGCGCCTCCCGGTCCACCTTCGCTGCGCTCGGATTACTTCCGCGGTCTCAATTACCTCCTCGACGAGCAGCCCGACAAGGCCATCGAGCTCTTCGTCAAGGTCCTGGAGGTTGACAGCGAGACCGTCGAGACCCACCTCGCCCTCGGCAACCTCTTCCGCCGTCGCGGTGAGGTGGATCGAGCGATCCGGATCCACCAGAACCTGATCGCGCGTCCCGCGCTCGGGCAGGGCGAGCGGGGCGAGGCGTTGCTCGAGCTCGGCCAGGACTACATGCGCGCGGGCCTCCTCGACCGGGCTGAGGGTCTGTTCCAGGAGCTGGTCCGCAGCGAGCCGTTCGGGGCGCGCGCCCTCCAGCACTTGGTGGACATCTATCAGCAGGAAAAGGACTGGGACCGCGCGGCCCAGGCGGCCCGCCAGCTCGAGGGTCTCTCGGGCCGTCCCTACGGGGGCGTCATCGCGCACTACTATTGCGAGCAGGCGGAGGAGCGGGGCCGGGGAGGGGACCTGGAGGGCGCGCTGGGCCGCGTCCAGCGTGCGCTCGACGCGAGCAGCCAGTGCGTGCGGGCCAGCATGATCGAGGGTGCCCTGCTGGAGCGGGGCGGGGACCACCGGGGGGCGATCCGGGCGCTGAAGCGGGTCGAGCAACAGGACCCCGCCTATCTGCCTGAGGTGATCGAGCCGTTGGGGCGCTGCCACGAGGCCATCGGTCGGTCCCGGGAGATGGAGGACTATCTCGGCTATCTGCTGGAACGTTACGGCGGTGTCTCGCCCGCGCTGGCGCTGGCGGACCTTCGCGCCCGGCGCGAGGGAGGGGAGGCGGCGGTCCGGTTCCTGACCGAACAGCTGCGCCTGCGCCCGTCGGCGCGCGGGCTCGACCGCCTGATCGAGCTCTCCCTCGCCCGCGCCGACGGCGCGGCCCGGGAGAATCTGCTGAGCCTGAAGGACCTCACCCGCAAGCTGCTCGAGGGCCGCTCCGTGTACCGGTGCGGGCATTGCGGGTTCAATGGCCACGTGCTGCACTGGCAGTGCCCCAGCTGCAAGCTGTGGGGTACCGTGAAACCGATCGTGGGGGTGGAAGGTGAGTGATCCGAGGGTGATCGTGGCCCTGGATTATCCCGAGCCGGCTCCGGCCCTGGCCCTGGCGAGGCGCCTGGACCCTGCCAGGGTGCGGGTGAAGGTGGGCAAGGAGCTCTTCACGGCGGCCGGGCCGCGGGTCGTGCAGGACCTGTCCGCCCTTGGCTTCGAGGTCTTCCTCGACCTGAAGTACCACGACATCCCCAACACCGTGGCCGGGGCTTGCCGGGCTGCGGCCGAGCTCGGCGTCTGGATGGTGAATGTCCATGCCCTCGGCGGGCGGCGCATGCTCGAGGCGGCCCGGGAGGCCGTGGCTGCCTCCCGCCGGCCGCCCCGGTTGATCGCCGTGACCGTGCTCACCAGTCTCGACGCCGGGGATCTTCGGGACCTCGGATTCTCCGAAGGGCCCGAGGCCCTCGTGCTGCGCCTGGCAAAGCTGACCGCCGACTGCGGCCTGGACGGGGTGGTGTGCTCGCCCCGAGAGATCGCGCCCCTGCGCGCGGCGCTGCCCTCGGGGCTCGCGCTCGTCACCCCGGGGATCCGGCCCGGTGGCGGGTCTACCGGGGACCAGAAGCGGGTGCTGGGGCCGCGCGAAGCGCTGGCGCTGGGCGCGAGCTACCTCGTGATCGGGCGGCCGATCACGGCCGCTGCCGACCCCATGGAGGCGCTCGCCGCCATCGAGGCCGAGATCAGGCCCGAAGCCACTTGACCAGGATCTTGGAGCCGCGCTGGAAGTTGTAGGTAGTCTTGCGCTCCACGGGCAGGTCGTCGAGGGAGCCGGGCTCGAAACCGCGCTCCCGGAACCAGTGGGAGGTGCGGGTCGTCAGCACGAAGAGCCCCCGTGCGCCGAGGGCGAGCGCGTCGCGCTCGGTGTTCTCCAGGAGGCGCGCCCCCAGCCCGAGATTGCGGTAGGCGGGGTCGACCGCGAGGCACGCCAGCTCCGCGAGCACCTGTCCCGGGTAGGGGTACAGGGCGGCGCAGGCGATGATGGCCCCGTCCCTTTCCACCACCGTGAACTGCTCGATCTCGCGCTCGAGCTTCTCCCGCGGCCGGCGCACCAGGATCCCCTCTTCCTCCAGCGGCCGGATGAGCTCCAGCAGGCCGCCCACGTCCTCGATGTTGGCGCGGCGCAGGTGCTCGTAGGGCGAGGCGCTCACGAGCGTGCCGACGCCGTCCCGGGTGAACAGCTCCAGCAGCAACGCCCCGTCCACACGCCGGTCGAGCAGGTGGGCGCGCCGGACCCCGTTCTGGCACGCGTAGACGGCGCTCTCCAGGTGCCTCACCCGCTCACTCTCGCGGCCCTCGCCAGCGGCCTGCAGGCCGGCGAGGTGGGCGTGGGCCTCGTCCAGCGTGAACTGGCGGACCGGAGTGCCGTCGGTCCTCCCGAGGCACCCGCGCTCCCCGAGGAGAAGCAGCTTGTCGGCCCGCAGCTCCACGGCGATCGCGGTGGCGACCTCCTCGTTGCTCAGGTTGAAGGCCTCGCCGGTCGGGGAATAGCCGATGGGAGAGACGAGCACCACGTTTCCCTGGGCGATCTGGTGCTCGAGCCCGGACCGGTCGATGCGGCGCACCTCGCCCGTGTGGCCGAAGTCCACCCCCTCGCGCACGCCCACGGGGCGGGCGGTGACGAAGTTTCCCGAGGCGACGCGGATGCGGGCGCCCGCCATCGGCGAGTTGGCGAGCCCCATGGAGAGCAGCGACTCGATTTCCACTCGAGCGGCCCCCGCGGCCTCCTTCGCGGCCGTGAGGACGGGGTCGTCCGTTACCCGCAACCCCAGGTGAAAGCGCCCGGGAATGCCGCGGGCGGCGAGCCGCGTGTCGATCTGCGGCCGGACCCCGTGCACCAGCACCAGGCGGATGCCGAGGCTCGAGAGGAGGGCCAGGTCCTGGACCAGGTTGTTGAAGTGCGGGTCCTCCACGGCCTCGCCCCCGAACTGCACCACGAAGGTGCGTCCCCGGTGGGCGTGGATGTAGGGGGAGGCGGCGCGAAAGAAGGCGACGAAGGATTCCGGGCTGGAGCTCACGGCGGTCTCGATGTGCGGCGGTCCCCGCGGCACCCGTGCCGGGCTCGGACCCCGAACCCCGATTGTCCCCGGCGGCGGGGCAGGCCGGCAAGCGCTCCGTCCCGGCAGACCCCGTCCAAAGCAGGGGGCAGCGGGCAGGGGGCCGGAGCCCGGTTCTCCCTCCGGTCCTCAGGTGTCCTCGTGTCCGCCGGGGTCCAGTCTCGGTGCCGCCATGTTCAGGCCGAGCCGGATTCCCCTGCGCCGCACCACGGGCCGCTTCACCGGCGGGCTCGAGACGGCGCCGCGCCTCGCTGCCCCCTTGCGCCGCGGTTCGGGCGGCAGGACGTCTCGGTCGAGGGTGGTAGCGTGTTTCGACAGCTTGTGAGTCGCCATGGCCTTCTCACTCTCAGGGGCGAAGCTCGTCCGGGCGAAGGGTTACGCCCTTGACCTCCCATCGATACACCGGTTAGCGACCGAACTCCATGATGCCTTGAGGTTTTTCGGAAGGGCTCTGTCTGCCCGCGGGCCAGTAACCGTCGCGAGCCTTTCCCCCGGATAAAAAAAGCTATACTGCCGGTTGCCACGCCTGCGGCGGCCCACCCTATGGGGGATGCCTTCGGCGTTGGCCCTGGCGCACGCTGGCCACTTCGGGTGCCGTTCCCGGTCACTAAGCGCGTCGCCCTCACGCAGTATTGGATTCAGGAACGACTCGAGGAGTCTGCACCATGGCCATGAAGCTTTACGTCGGCAACCTCTCGTACGATATGACCGACGCCGAACTGACCGAGCTCTTTTCCCCGTTTGGCACCGTCGAGAGCGCTCGGGTCGTCACTGACCGCTTTACGGGGCAGTCGAAGGGATTCGGGTTCGTCGAAATGTCGAACCGCAGCGAGGGCGAGAAGGCCATTCGCGAACTGAATGGGAAGGAGAGCCACAAGCGCGCCCTGACCGTGAACGAGGCGCGTCCCCAGGCGCCGCGCACCGGTGGCCCCGGTGGTGGCGGCGGTGGTGGCGGTGGCGCCGGGCGTGGCCCGGGTGGCGGGGGCCGTGGCCCCGGTGGTGGCCGTGGTCCGGGGGGCGGTGGCTTCCGCGGCGGCCGTTTCTGATCCGAAGACCCGGGTGCGGCCCGTCCGGGCCGCACCCGGGGAGTCCTGAGGGGCTCTGCGCAGGGAGACCGCATGGTTCCTCCCCCTCCCTCCTCGTGGGCCGGGACATCGGCGGCCACCCTGGCCCCGGTCCTGGAGTTCCTCGCCAAGCACGCCCCCTTCTCCCACATGTCGCAGGCCGACCTGGAATTTCTGGCGGCCCGGCTGACCCTCGCCTTCTACCCCCGGGGCCGCACCGTCCTGAGTCCCGAGGACGGACCCGCCTCGCGGCTCTTCATCATCAAGCAGGGCCGTGTCCGGGGGGAGGCCGCCCCCGGTACCCCGGGCTCCGAGGACGGCGCCTGGGAGCTCCTCGCCGGAGAGTCCTTCCCCATCGGTGCCCTGCTGGGCAAACGGCCGGCGCGCATGACCCAGCGGGCGGTCGAGGACACGTTCTGCTACGAGCTCGCGCTCGAAGACTTCGACGCCCTTCGCGCCCGCAGCCCGGAGTTCCAGGACTTCTGTGCCCGGCGCCTGGCGAGCCTGCTCGATCAGGCCCTGCGGGGGATGCAGGCCAGCGTGGCGAACCGCTTCGCCGCCGACAGCACGTTCAACACCCCCCTGATGGCGCTGGTCCGGCGCGAGCCCGTGACTTGCGCCCCCGGCACGCCCCTGCGCCGGGCCCTCGAGACGCTGGAGCGCGAACGCGTCGGCAGCGTGGTCGTCACCGGCGGCAACCGCTGTCCCCTCGGCATCTTCACGCTGCACGACCTGCTCTCCCGGGTGGCCCTGCGCGAGATGCCCCTGGACACCCCGATCGATGCCGTGATGACCCCCGAGCCGGCGTCCCTGGGGTCTCGGAGCCTCGCGCTCGAGGCCGCGCTCCTGATGGCGAGCCACGGCTTTCGGCACGTCTGCGTAGTGGACGACTGCCGCCTGGTGGGGGTGGTCTCCGAGCGCGACCTCTTCTCCCTGCAGAGGGTCGGGATCGCCAATCTGTCGAGGACCATCGGCCGGGCACCCGACCTGCACGCCCTGATGGGGGTGGGTCCCCAGACGCAGACGCTGATCTGCCAGATGCTGGCCCAGGGGGTGTCGGTCGAGCAGCTCGCGCAGATCGTCACCTTGCTGAACGACCAGACGGCGAGGAGGGCGATCGAGCTGGTGCGGGCGTCCCACGAGGACGGTCTGCCCCGCTTCGCCTGGCTCGCCTTCGCCAGCGAGGGACGGGGTGAGCAGACCCTCCGGACCGGCCAGGACAACGGGATCCTCTTCTCTCTCCCGCCAGGAGAAGACCTGGAGGCGGCGCGGGGCCGCCTGCTGGCGTTCGCCCGGGAGGTCAACCAGGCGCTGTCGGACCTCGCGTATCCCCTCGGCCGGCGCCAGGTCCTGGCGAGCCACCCGGACTTCTGCCTGACCACCGAGGAGTGGGAGCACCGGTTTGCCACCTGGGTGGACCAGGGGAACCCGGAGCAGCTCGCGGAGGTGGGTATCTTCTTCGACCTGCGCGCGGTCTACGGGGATTCGGGGGCCGTGGAGCGCCTGCGACGAGGCGTGCTGGAACGGGCCGCGGGTCACCCCGGGTTCCTCCGCGCCATGGCCGCCAGTGCCCTGCGCAACCGTCCGCCCCTGGGCCTCGTGAGCGAGTCCGGCGGGTCCGAGGGGGGAGAGCACCCCGATGCCCTGGACCTGAAGGGGCAGGGAGCCGCGGTGTTCGTGGACGGTGCGCGGCTGTTGGCTCTGGGCGCGAGAGTCCCCGAGACCAGCACGCTCGCCCGCCTGCGCGCGGTCGCCGCGAAGGGCGGGGTCGGGAAGGACGAGGCCGGGGCGTTCTGCGACGCCTACGCCTTCATCGAGCTCCTGCGCATGCGCCACCGCCAGACCCGGGAGCGGGCGGGTCTGGCCCTCGACGACCGCGTAGACCCGCACACGCTGAACGAGTTGGACCGGCGCATCCTGCGCGAGGCGTTCCGCCAGGCCAGGAAGCTGCAGGCCCGGATCGCGCGCGACTACGGCCCGTGAGGCTCTTCTCAAGCCTGTACCGCCGCCCGCCCCCCCTCGCCCCGGAGTTGGCCGGCCGCCTGCGCTCCTGGCAGGCACTGGGCGCCGAGGACGACCGCGCACCCATCGAAGAGACCCGATTCGTCCTGGTCGACGTGGAGACCAGTGGCCTCGACCCCCGCCGCGACCGGCTCATCGCCATCGGGGCGGTGGCGCTGCGCCGGGGGCGTCTGGACGTGGGCCGCGGGTTCGAGGTGGTCCTGCGCGAGGAGGGGGCCTCAGCCGACGAGGCCGTATTGATTCACGGCATCGCGCCCGGGGAGCGGGAGCGGGGGGAGCCTGCCCCCGAAGCCCTGCTGTCGTTCCTGGAGTACGCGGGCCGCTGCGCGCTCGTGGCGTTCCACGCGCCCTTCGACCGCGCTGTCCTCGAGCGCGCGGTGCGCCAGAGCCTGGGTGTGCGCCTCCCGAACCCCTGGCTCGACGTGGCCTGGCTCGCCCCGGCGTTGAACCCTCGTCTCGGCCTGGAGCGAACGGGCCTCGACCACTGGCTGGAGCACTTCGGTCTGAGGGCCCACGCCCGCCATCGGGCCCTGGCGGACGCTCTGGTCACCGGCGAGCTGTTCCTGGTGCTCCTCGCCCAGGCCAGTGCGGCGGGTGTCCGGGACCTGGCTGGCCTCGCGCGGGTCGCTCGGCTGCGGGAGCGGGCGGCGCAGGAAGGGGGGGGCGTCTCCGGGGCGTGAAAGGCGGCCCGACCCCTGACACGGGACGACGGACCGGCTGCGCGGCTGCGAGCGGGGAGCCGGGGTCGGTCCGGGGAGCCGGAGGGGTGATCAGGCCGGAGGGGTGATCAGGAGGAGAGGGAGAAGCGCACCGTCTGGCGCGCCCGGCGGCTGACGGCCTGCCCGTCCTCGACTCGCGGGGCGAAGCGCCACTGCACGATCGCCCGCAGCACCGAGAGATCGAAGACCCCCGGCGCCGAGGCCTGCAAGACCCTCGGGTCCGACACGCTCCCGTCGGGGAGGACCGTGAACTCCACCAGTACCGTTCCTTCCGTCCGGCTGGAGCGCGCCGCCAGGGGATAGGTCGGGGGCACCCGCACGGTGGGCGCGGCCTCGGCGTCGATACCGGCCGCCGCCGCGCCGGTCCCGGAACGGCCCTTCGCCGGGGTGGGTGCCGGCCCGGCCGGGGCCGCGCTGGCCTCGCCGGTACTGGAGCGAGCCAGCGAGTCTGTCGCCGGCTCGCGAGCCGCAGGGGGCGTGGCAGGCTGCCGGGCCGCTTCCGCAGTGGCTCGCGCGGTCCGGGCGCGCGGGCGCCGGTCGGCGGGCAACGGGGAGCGCGGTTTCGCCGGGGTGGCCTCGGGCGGCGGCTGGGCGTCCAGAATCGCCACCAGTGCGGGCTCGGCCGGTGCGGGGGCATCCAGAATCGTTGCTGGCGCGGGCTCGGCCGGTGGCACGGGCGCCGCGGCCGGCGGTGGGATCTCAGGGAGGGACTCCGGCCCGTTCGCGGGGAGGGGCTTCGCAGGGGCGGGTTCCCCGCCGCCCGGGGCCCGGTGCGAGGCAGGGGCCGCCAGCACCACCTCGATCCGGTCGACCCTCGCGGGACCCTGCGCGCCGGGCAGGCCCCTCGGGTCGGCGAGCAGGAGGGCGGCGGCGTGCACCACCGCGGCCAGGGCGAGGGCCAGGGCAATCCGCCCGTCGAGGCCCGGGAGCCGGACCAGCGCCTCGGGGGCCGCCTCGGGGCGCAGGGGCGTCACCCGCGCCGTCGGAGCGGCCACGGCGCGCGGGCGCGCGCCGTGGGGTAGGCTCGCCCCCGGGGGACGGGGACGACCCGGTGGTGCCGGGGGGTGGAGGATGGACGCCCGAGCGCTCGTCATACGCAATAGGATATTACGGATGGCAGGCCAGTAACACTGCTCTGGCGCAAGGGACCCGCACTTCGTGCCCCCCCTCGGCCGGCGATGCGCGGGAAACGGCCGCCGCCCCCCAGGGTTTCGGTGTCTTCCCTTCCCCGAGCGCCTCGCGGAAGCGCCGCGCGTTCTCCCGGACCAGCCCGGCGAGGTCCAGGTCCAAGCCCGGGAAATTGACGAGCACGACCCGCGGGACCCCGGCGGTCTCGGCCAGCTCTGCGCCGCCGGGGGCGTGGGCGTTGTCGAGGACCATCTGGGGGCGTCGCTCCAGCAGCCGCAGCAGGTCGGAGGGGCGCGCTGGCCCCATCGCGAAGGTGGCAACGACGTCGAGTCCGGCGAGGCGCGCCCAGGCCTCGAGGAATCGATGGACGAGGGCCCGGGGTCGGGCCCCCTGGCCCAGGATTTCGGCAACCGTGCCGGTGAAGCGCTCGCGCTCCCGTTGCAGCGCGGAGAGGTTCCGCTCGGCCTCCGCGGGGTCCCCGAGGAGCGCGGCGAGCCGGCGCACCTCCTGGTCGGTCACCTCCGGGTCGTGGTCGAGGCGGACCTGCACGACCTGACCGCGCGAGCCCACGGCCTCCCGCAGACGCTGGGCGAAGCGCTCGAAGCCCCCGAGGACCAGGAAGTCGGCCTCGGCCACGGCCAGCAGGTCCGAGGGCCGCGGCTCGTACTCCGGAGGGTGCTGCAGGGTCGGCGGACTCAGGACCCGCACCTCTCTCGCCCCCGCCGCCCGGGCGACCGCCCCGGCCCACGCGGTGGACGCGACGACCCGCGGCTCCCTGTCGGCCGCCGGGGCCGCCCTGGTCGCCCCGGCCGCCGGGCCCGGGGCTGCCTCGGCTGCCGGGGCCGCCGGCTCCCAGGCGAGCGCGAAGACCAGGGCCAGGGCTGCTGCCCAGCCCGGTCGACGGCTGGCGCCGGTGCTCCTCACGCGGGGCCCCCGCGGGCGCGCCGCAGCAGGAAGGTCCCGAAGGTGATGGTCCCCGCCGTCAGCACCAGCACGGGTCCCACGGGCTGGTCGAGGGCGAGGGCGATTCCGAAGCCGAGCAGGTTTCCCACCAGTCCGAACGCCACCGCGAGCCCCACGGTAGTGCCGAGGGACGCCCCGAGGTTCCGGGCCGCGAGGGCCGGCAGCAGGGTCACCGCGTCCACCAGCAGGGCCCCGGTCACCGGCATCACGGCGCCGATGGCCAGCGCCACGAGGACCAGGGTGACCACGAGCACCCGGTCCACCGCCACGCCCGAGGCAAGCGCGACCTCGCGGTCGAAGAAGACCAGGGCCAGGGGCCGCCGCAGGACGAGGTACGCGGCGGCCACCGCGGCATTCAGCGCCGCGAGGAGCGCGAGGTCCGCGGGGCGGGTCGCCAGGACCGAGCCCCAGAGGAGCTCCATCGCCGCCGAGGCGGGAAGCCCCGCGGCGGCGAGCAGCAGGAACGCGATGGCGATGGACACCGTCATCACGAAGCCCATGGCGCCGGAGGTCCCGCTGGGGCGTCGGCTGAGCGGCACGAGCGCCGCGCCGGTCGCGGCACAGGCCGTGAGCGCGCCGGCGAGGGGATTCACCCCGGCCACGAGCGCGAGCGCCGCGCCGAGCAGGGCGGTGTGCATGAGCGCGAAGCGCGCCGTCAGGATGTCGAGCCCCACGATGAAGACGCCCACGATGGGCATCCCCACGCCCGACACGAGGATGGCCGCCAGCCCCCGCTGCACGGGGGCGAGCGAGAGCAGGTCCAGGAGGTCGGCGCCGTTCACGCGGCGTCCAGGAGCCGGCCCGCAGCGAGCGACAGGCAGCGGTCGCAACGCCGGGCGAGCGGCTCGTCGTGGGTCACGATCAGAGCGGCGGCGTCCAGGCCCACGAGGAGATCGGCGACCTCGGCCTGGCCGGCGAAGTCGAGGGCGGCCGTGGGCTCGTCGACCACCAGCAGTGGCGCCCGGCCGGGGGCGGCGAGCGACCCCAGGGCCCGGGCGAGGAAGACCCGTTGCAGCTGCCCGCCGGAGAGCTCGGCTACGGGCCGCGCGACGAGGCCGCTCACGCCGAGCCGGCCCGCGGACTCGAGGGCGGCGGCCCGGTTGCCGCTGCTGGCGAGGAGCTCGTCGACCCGGAAGGGGAAACGCCCCAGGGGCAGGCGCTGGGGCATCCAGCCCACCTGCCGCAGCACTCCCGGCGAGCCGGGTGCCTGGGCCTTGCCCTGCAGGTACACGCGCCCCGCCCGGGAGCGATCCAGGCCCAGGACCGCGCGCAGCAGCGTGGATTTGCCCGAGCCGTTCTCACCGGTCAGGGCCACGTGCTCGCCCGGCTGCAGCGCGAAGCTCGCGTCCTCCACCACGACCTGGCGTCCCCGCACGCAACGCAGGCCCACGACCTCGAGGGTCGGGCGCGTCACGGGGCGGCGGGGGTCTGCCTGCGCCCCCGGGCGAGATAGCGCCCGGGGCGGTCCACGGTCTCCGGCACGCCGAGGCCCGCGGACTCGAACAGCCCGCGCATGGACGGCTCGTCGGGCAGGCGGTCGCTCTGCACGGCGTGGTAGCGGCCGTGGTGCGCGGACAACTCCTCCCGGCTGAGCAGGTGGGCAACCACCACCTCACCGCCCGGGCGCGCCACCCGGGCCATCTCGGCGAGGGCCCGGCGGGGGTCGGGGAAATGGGGGAAGGCCGCGAAGCACAGCACGACGTCGAAATACCGGTCGGGGAAGGGGAGCCCCAGGGCGCTGGCCTGGACCAGGAGGTCCCGGGAGCCGAGCGGTTTGCCCCGCGCGACTCGGAGCATGGCGTGGGAGAGGTCCAGCGCCACGATGGTCCCCGCGGGCCCCAGGGCGGCCCGCAGGTAGGGGTGGAGGACGGCGGTCCCCGCCCCCAGGTCGAGCACGGCCGCGTCCCGGGGGAGGGCGAGGTCACCCACCAGCTCCGCGAGTCGCGCGAGCGTCTCCGGCGGGTAGGAACGTGCCTCCCAGCCTTCCGCCCGCTCGTCGAAGAAGACCTGCTGAGGGTCGCGCACGGGGCTCCTGTCCGGTCAGGCGCTCTAGAGGGTGAGGACGACGCCCACCATAGCGCCGATGCCCGGCATCGGGTAGCCCGGCCGGTACTCGTAGTCCTCGTCGGTGATGTTGTCGAGCGCGAGGAAGACCTCGCTGCCCGGGCCGTGGCGCCGGTCGGTCAACTGGTAGGCGACGCGCGCGTTCAGCAGGACGTGTCCGTCGACCTCGTCGGTGTTCTCGGCGTTCAGGCGCCGTCCCTGGGAGAGGACCTGCATCTTCCCCACGTACTCGGCGTCGGCGCTCACCCGCAACCGCGGCAGGGCCTGCCAGTTGGTGCCCATCGAGACGGAGGTGCGCGGTGCGTAGGGCAGGTCGCTCGGCCGGGTGTCCTGCAGGGTCAGCCCAGCGAAGACCGACACGTCCTGGCTCGGCGCCGCGGTGACGGTCAGCTCGGCGCCGCGGATCCGGAAGGTCTCGATGTTGGCGTAACGGGGCGGGGGTGGCGGTGCGGGCACCACGAGGTAACGGTCGTGGCCCTTGTCGTAGAAAAGGCTCAGGCCCGCCTGCAGCCAGGAGGTGAGCGCGTGGTCGACGCCCACCTCGAAGTGGTTCAGGGTCTCCGGCTCGAGGTCCTCCCAGGAGTGGCCGAGCTTGGGAATGATGTAATCGGAGAAGACGACGACCTCGAGGCCCGGATAGTTGACGCCGCGGGCGTAGGACCCGTGGAAGGTGGTCTCGCCGTTGCGAACCACCACGCCTGCCTGGGGCGCCCACTCGTTCTGGAACTCGTTGTGGCGGTAGAAGCGCACGCCCCCCGAGGGGGTGATCGACCACCCGTCCCCGAGCCCCCACTCGTGGCTCACGACGGCGAGGGGCGAGTCGACCCGGAAGGCCGAGGCTTGCCAGTGGGTCAGGACCCCGTTCTGCTTGATGAAGTCCACGTCACCGTCTACCCGGTCGCTGTCGAAGCCGAGCTCGATCCGGCCGCCTTCCCAGGGCTGCAGGGACTCCCGCACCCGCAGGCCCGTCTGCTCCCAGTCCATGAGGGTGTCGCGGTCGGTGCCGGTCTGTCCGGTCCACTCCGACCTGCCGTCGTTGGAGTAGACCTTGACCTCCCCGGCCACCCGGTCGTAGTCGTGGGCCAGGGTCAGGGTCCAGAGGGAGTCCCGGGTCCGGTACTTGCCCTGGCGCGTGGCGGGCTTGCCGACCTCCCCGGGGTCCATCGCGTAGTTGTTGGAGTGCAGGCCCATGACCGAGGCCTTCCACTCCGGCGAGACCTGGTAGCCGATGCGGCCGTAGACGTTGGAGGTCCGCCCGTCCGCGTGGTCGCGGTACCCGTCGGAGCGCCGCCAGCCCTGGGCCGCGTAGGCGTCGAAGGGGCCCTCACGCACGCCCACGTCGAGGGTCTCGGCCCAGGTGTCGAAGCTCCCGCCCTGCGCCGAGAGCCGCGCGAGGTGCCCCTCCTGCGTGAGGGCCTTGGGCTGCAGGTTGATGGCGCTGAAGGTGTTGCCGAAGCGGTGGGGCTGGGCCCCCTTCACCACCTCGATGGAGCCGGCCGCGTCCACGGGCAGGAGGTCCATGAGCGGGTGGTTGTAGACCCCCATCATCAGGGGGACGCTGTCCACGTAGGTCTTCATCTCGCCGCCCGGGCGGCTCGAGCCCATGCCGCGCACGAAGATCCCGCCGCCTTCCGCCCCCCCGAAGGAGCCCACCGGGTTGTAGCGGGAGATGGTGACGCCGGGGGTGCGGCGCAGGGCCGAGGGGAGATCCTGGGCGTTCAGGTCCCGGACCTGGTCCTCGCCGACCACCGTGGACACACCGGCGAACGGGTCGATCCGGTTCGCCTCGATGATCGGGGTCGAGACCACGTCCAGGGTCGGCAGGGCGACCGGGGCCTCGGCATGCACGGTGAGCGGTGCGACCAGCAGACTCGCCAGCGCCAGGCGCCCGCAGGGGATCTCCTTCATGGGGTCATTCCTCTCGCTGCAGAACCACAGACCCGGGCAACCGGCGTTCCCTGCCGGTCCCCGGACCCCTTCGCGACAGCGGAGGGATATTACCATTATCCGTAATCGTATTACCAGGGGCGTCACGCGCCCGTGTCACGCGCCCGCGGCGGGTCCCTCGTCCCCGACCGGCTGCGGGGCCGGGCGGCCCGACTCGCGGACTTCGAGGACGGCGATGAGCAGCGTCAGGGCCAGCACGACGGTCCCGGCTCCCACGACGGCCGGCCAGCCGCCGTGCCGGTAGGCGTAGCCGCTCACCGTGATCCCGACGCTGCCGCCCGCGTAGTAGAAGAGCACGTAGAGCGCGTTGCCCCGCCCCCGGCTGCTGGTGAGCCGGCGATTGAGCGCGCCCGCAGCTGCGGCGTGGGTGGTGAAGAACCCCGCGCAGGTGAGCATCAGACCGGCCAGCACCGCGACGAGGGACGGGATGAGGGTCAGGGCGAGGGCGAAGGCGAAGACCGTGGTGCCGAGCGCGAGCGTGGGGCCGCTCCCGATGCGGTTGGCGAGCCGCCCGGCCAGGGGGCCCGTCACCGCGCCGATGAGGTACACGACGTAGAGGAGGGTGATGAGCCCGGTGGACGCCTCGAAGGGCGGCGCGCTCAGGTAGAAGGGCAGGTAGTTGAAGGTGACCGAGAACACCCAGAAGGCGCCGAAGGCCACCGCGTAGGTCCGCAGCACGGGCCAGGAGGTGAGGAGCTGGCGGTAGCCGACCTCGGAGCCGTGGCGCGGCGGGGTCTCCGCCGCCCCGGGGAGCCATCGGGCGGCGGCGAGGGCCGCGGCGAGCACGAGGGCGGCCGCGCTGACGAAGGCGTAGCGCCAGTGCAGGGGGGGGTGGATCCACCCTCCCAGCAGGCGCCCGCCAAGGCCCCCGACCACGGTGGCGGAGACGTAGGCCCCCATGACCACGTTCAGGCGGGCGACCGGCAGCCGGTTCGCCAGGTAGGCCGCGAGGCAGGTGGTCAGGGCCGGCAGGAACAGGCCCTGGGCCAGGCGGGCCGTCACCAGCAGCCCGAACTGGGTGGTCAGGGCGCAGAGCAGGCCCGCCCCCCCGACCACCAGCCCCCCGGAGAGGATGATGGGGCGCATGGGATAGCGGTCCACGAGCTTGCCGAAGGGCAGGGTGGCGAGGGCGATCCCCAGGATGGCGGCGGAGATGGACAGGGACGCCCCGGCCTCGTCGACCCCGAATTCCTCGGCGAGCACCGGCAGCACCGGCTGGGTCAGGTAGATGTTGGTGAAGGCGGCGGCGACGAGGGCGAAGACGAGCCCCTGCAGACGGCGTGACTCGATGTCGCTCACGATTCGCTCGGCTCCCGGTGTCGCATGTGCGCAGGCGCGGATTCAACCGCCCTTTCGGCCGCGAGTCCACCACCGGGCCGGGTCTCTGCGGTGCACCGGCGCCGTCAGGCACCGGCATTTACTCACCCCGGGATGTTGGTGGATGATTGTGCGCACACGCACAGCGCGCCTCCCGATGACCCTCGACACCCTCCCGTTGCTCGAGCCCGCCACCATCGACGAAGTGGAGCCGTCCGGCCCGCTGACGTCGCGCATGCGGGCCATGGGTCTGCGCGCCGGGCGCGAGGTGGTCGTGGTGCGCCGCTCGCGGTTGGGGGGGACCATGCAGGTCCGGGTGGGCGGCACCGACCTCATCATCCGTCCCCGCGAGGCGCGCCTGGTCCGCGTGCGGACCCCGTCCGCGTGAGCGCGGGCAGCGCCGCCGGCCGCAGAGGGACGGCGGATCCTCGGGGGGGCGCCGCAGGGACGCCTCGGCGGATCGCCATCGTAGGGATGCCCAACACGGGCAAGTCCACCTTCTTCAATCTTCTCACCGGCGCCCGCGCGCGCATCGGCAACTGGCCCGGGATCACCGTCGAGCTCCTCTCCGCCAGGATCACGCTGGGCACGGGGGTCGTGGAGGTGGTGGACCTCCCTGGCGTCTATGACCTGCACGGCTACGCGGAGGACGAGCGGGTCGTGCGCCACTTCCTGGAGCACAACGAGGTCAACGTGGTCGCCGTGCTGGTGAGCGCGACCCAGCTGGACCGTCAGCTGGTCCTGCCCCTCCAGTTGAAGGAGCTCGGGCTCCCGCTCGTACTCCTGGTGAACATGCAGGACGAGGCCCAGAACCTCGGGATCCAGGTGGACGTGGGCGCGTTGGCCCACGAGCTGGGGATCCCCGTGGTCGCGATGAGCGCCAAGTACGGGCTGGGATTCGCGAACGCCAGCCGGGCGCTCGAGCACGCGCTGTACAACAGCGAATTGCGTCGCGCCAACGCCGAGTCCCTGGCCGCGGACGACTCCCTGGAGGCGCGGCTGGACACCCTGGTGGAGCGGGCAGTCCACGTGCCGGTGCAGCTGCCCCAGGGGCTCACGGCCCGGCTCGACAAGGTCTTCCTGCACCCCTGGCTCGGTCTGCCGGTGTTCTTCGCCATCCTGTGGCTCGTGTTCGAGGCCGTTTACACCCTGGGCACGCCCCTGCAGGACGGGGTGGCCTGGGTGCTCGAGCACGTGAAGACGGCCGCCCTGGTGCCCGCCATGGACGGAGCCCCGGCGGTGCTGCGCAGCTTCCTCCTCGAGGGCCTGTACGACGGCGTGGGCACGGTCGCCTCGTTCCTGCCGATCCTGCTGCTCTTCTTCCTCTTCATGGGCTTCGTCGAGGACAGCGGGTACCTCGCCCGGGCGGCCTTCCTGATGGACGCCTTCATGTCCCGGATCGGCCTGGACGGGCGCTCCTTCGTGATGCAACTGATGGGGTTCGGCTGCAACGTGCCCGCGCTCATGGGCACGCGCGTGATGCGCTCGCGCGGCCTGCGCCTGCTGACGATGCTGACCATTCCCTTCTCGCTCTGCTCGGCGCGCCTGCAGGTCTTCGTCTTCCTCACCACCGCGGTCTTCACGCCGGCCGTCGCGCCGCTGGCGCTCTTCAGCCTCTACCTCCTCAGCTTCGCCGCGGCCTTTCTCACCGCGCTGCTCTATCGCCGGCGGCTGGTGAACGACGAGCCGCTGCTGCTCGAGCTCCCGCCGTTCCGCGCCCCGACCCTCGGGCAGATGGCGCAGCGCGCCTGGGAGGAGGTGAGCCACTTCCTGCGTGGGGCGACGGTCTTCATCGTGCTGGGAGTGGTGCTGGTCTGGTTCCTCACCCATTACCCCTTCGGTAGCGTGCCCGCGGGCCCCGAGACCCTGGCCGGCCGTCTCGCGGAGTGGACCCAACCCGTGTTCGCACCCCTCGGCTTCGACAGCCTGCTCAGCGTCAGCCTCATCTTCGGGTTCGTCGCCAAGGAGATCGTGCTCGGCGCGATGGCGGTGATCTACGGGGTCGGGGAGAACGGCCTCGCCGGGGTGGTCGCGAGCCGGCTGGACGCGGTCCAGGCCTACAGCTTCATGCTCTTCGTCCTCCTCTACACCCCCTGCCTGTCGGCGGTCGCGACGCTTCGGCAGGAGTCCCGGAGCTGGGGTTTCACCGTGCTCGCCGTGGTCTGGCCCCTGCTCCTCGCCTGGCTCTCGAGCTTCCTCTTCTACCAGCTGGCGCGGGCGCTGACGGCGGCCTGATCGGCGGGGCGCCTGCCGGCGTCAAGGGCCGGCTTGCCCGGAACGGGGCAGGCGAGGGTAAGATGCTAGCCGGCGTTTACCCTTCGAACCGGTGACCCCGTCGAGCGGCGAAGACCCGCGTGGAGCAGAGAGCGATGACCATCCGCGAGCGTTTCGTAGAGTCCCTGGCCCTTTGTGGCGTTCTCGTGACCGGAGCCGCGTGGGCCGCGGACTCCGAAGAGGTGATCAAGTACCGGCAGGCGGCGATGAAGGCCCTCGGGGGCCACACGACCGCGATGGCCCAGATCGTCCGCGGGAAGGTACCCTTCGGCGGACAGCTCGACGGCCATGCCCAGGCCGCGGCGTCCCTCACGAAGGACATCCCGGCGATGTTCCCCGCCGGCTCGGACTTCGGCGAGAGCGATGCCAGGCCGGAGGTGTGGAAGAAGCGGCCCGAGTTCGAGAAGGCCGCCGGGGATTCGGGCAAGGCCGCAGAGGCCCTCGCGGCGGCGGTCCGCTCCGGTGACTCCGCTGCGGGGGGCAGGGCCTTCGACGGCTTTGCCCAGACCTGCAAGGGTTGCCACCAGAATTTCAGGGCGAAATAGGCGGGGCCGCGCCGTGGGACGCGGATGGCCCCGATGGGCGGCGGCGTGCCTGGTGCTCGCCGCCGGTTCCTCGTCGGCAGCGGATGCCGACGTCCTGACCCGAGGTGCCTACGTCTATCGCGCCTCGGGCTGTCTCGCCTGCCACACCGAGGACCGGGCGGGGGGTGCGCCGCTTGCCGGTGGGCGCGCGCTCGCGACCCCACTCGGGACCTTCCTCGCCCCCAACGTCACCCCCGACCCGGAGCACGGCATCGGGCGGTGGATCGAGTCCGACTTCGCCCGGGCCCTGACGCGGGGCGTCGCGCCGGACGGGTCCCCGTATTACCCGAGCTTCCCGTACACGAGCTACACGCGGATGCGTCCGGAGGACGTCTCCGTGCTGTGGGCGTACCTGCGTACCGTCGAGCCCGTGGCGGCACCCGACCGGCCCCACGAGCTGCCGCTGGTTCTGCGCGCCCGGTGGGTCAACTGGTTCTGGCGGGCGCTCTATTTCACCCCTGGCGCCTTCGCCGACGACCCCTCGCGCACCGCCGAGTGGAACCGGGGCGCCTACCTCGCGGAGGCGATGGCGCACTGCGGAGAGTGCCACACCCCACGCAACGCCCTGGGCGGGACGGACGACACGCGGCGTTACGCGGGTGCCGTGCAGGGAGCCGAGGGTGGGGCCGTTCCGAACATCACGCCCGACCGGGCCACCGGCATCGGGCGGTGGCGCCCCGGTGACCTCGCGGAGTACCTCGCGAGCGGCGCGACTCCCTCGGGGGACTACGCGGGCGGCGGGATGGCCGAGGTGATCGAGAACGGCACCCGCCACCTGACCGCCGCCGACCGTGCGGCCATCGCGGCCTACGTGCTCTCCCTGCCCGCGGTCGAGAACGCGGGGGGGCGCAAGGAGCGCGGCGCAACGAAGCCCCGGGGAGAGTTCGATTGAGCCGGGGGAGACGCATCACAGGGGCCCGGCGCCGGGTGGTGTGGGCCGGCGCGACCCTGCCAATGGGGGTGCTCCCAGGGGTATCCTAAACGCTTTGTAACCACTGACACGAACCGCCCGCACGCGTTCGTCGCCGGCCGAGACCGGCACCTGCCCGGGACCAGGGAAGCGAGGAGATCATGCCCAGCTACACGACGCAGGACATCCGCAACATCGCGTTGGTTGGCGCCGGTGGCGCCGGTAAGACCACCCTCCTGGAGGCGCTGCTGCACGCGGCCGGCGCAATCTCGGAGCCCGGTCGCGTGGACAAGGGGACCACGGTCAGCGACTTCGACGCCCTGGAGAAGGACCTGCTGCACTCGCTGGAGTCGGCGGTCGCGAGCTTCGAGTTCCGCGGCCGGCACCTGAACGTGATCGACACGCCGGGGCTACCCGACTTCCTCGGCCGCTCCGTGTCGGTACTCCCTGCCGTGGAGACGGTGGCGGTGGTGATGGACCCCCACGCGGGTGTCGAGATGACCACCCAGCGCCTGCTCGAGCGCGCCGCGGAGCGCGGGCTCTGCCGGGTCATCGTCATCAACAAGATCGACGCCGAGGGCGTCGACCTGCCAGCACTGCTGCAGCAGGCGCGCGAGGCCTTCGGCAAGGAGGTGCTGCCGATCAACCTCCCGGCGCGGGGCGGAAAGGGCGTCGTGGATTGCTTCTTCCAGGCCTCCGAGGAGCCCGCCGACTTCTCCTCCGTGGCCGACGCGCACACGCAGATCATCGACCAGGTGGTGGAGGTCGACGAGGCACTGATGGAGCTCTATCTGGAGCAGGGAGCCGACCTCCAGCCCGAGCAGCTCCACGAGCCGTTCGAGAAGGCGTTGCGCGACGGGCATCTCATCCCCGTCTGCTTCGTCTCCGCCCAGACCGGCGCCGGCGTGAAGGAGCTCCTGGACGTGTTCTCGCGTCTGATGCCGAGCCCGCTGGAGGGCAACGTGCCGCCGTTCCTCAAGGGGGAGGGTGCCGAGGCGCAGCGGGCGACGATCGTGCCCGACCCGACCCAGCACGTGGTGGCCCACGTGTTCAAGGTGACCTTCGACCCCTACCTGGGCAAGCTCGCCGCATTCCGGGTCCACCAGGGCACGGTCACGCCGAGCTCTCAGCTCTTCGTGGGCGAGGCACGCAAGCCCTTCAAGGTCTCGCACCTGTTCCAGCTGATGGGACGCGACCGCCGGGAGATCGACGCGGCCATCCCGGGTGACATCTGCGGCGTGGCGAAGGTCGAGGAGGTGCGCTTCGGCGACGTTCTCCACGACTCCCACGAGGCGGACCACTTCCACCTGCGCTCGGTGCGCTGCCCCTCGCCGATGTTCGGGCTTGCCATCGAGGTCAAGCGCCGGGGCGACGAGAAGAAGCTCTCGGACGCCCTGCGCAAGATCGCGGAAGAAGACCCCTGCCTGGTCGTGGAGCAGAACGCGTCGACCAACGAGACGGTGATTCGCGGGCTCGGGGAGATGCACCTGCGCGTCGTGCTCCAGCGCATGCAATCCGCCTACAACGTGGAGGTGGAGACGCGCCCCCCCCGCATCCCGTACCGCGAGACGATCACCACGAACGCCGAGGGTCACCATCGCCACAAGAAGCAGACGGGCGGTGCCGGGCAGTTCGGCGAGGTCTATCTGCGCATCGAGCCGCTGCCGCGGGGCACGGGCTTCGAGTTCGTCGACGCCGTGGTGGGCGGGGCGATCCCGAATCAGTTCATCCCCGCCGTGGAGAAGGGGGTGCGCCAGGTCCTGGAGGGCGGCGCCATCGCGGGCTATCCCCTCTCCGACGTGCGCGTGACCCTGTACGACGGCAAGTACCACGCGGTCGATTCGAAGGAAATCGCGTTCGTCACCGCCGGGAAGAAGGCCTTCGTCGATGCCGTCGCGAAGGCCAAGCCGGTCATCCTGGAGCCCGTGGTGACGATCCAGGTGAAGACGCCCGCGAGCGCCGTCGGTGACATTACCGGGGACCTCTCCTCGATGCGGGGCCGGGTGAACGGCACCGACATGCTTGCGGGCGGGCGTGTGCTGATCGAGGGTCTGGTGCCCCTCGCCGAGGTGGGCAACTACCAGTCGAAGCTGAAGTCGGTCACCGGGGGCGAGGGGAGCTACACGATCGAGTTCAGCCACTACGACCCGGTTCCGCCAAAGGTGCAGCAGGAGCTCGTGGCGGCGTTCAAGCCGCGCGAGGAAGAGGACTAGGGAGGCGTTCGCGCGAGCGCCTGCTCCAGGCGCTCGCAGAGCACCTTCAGCACCTTGATCCGCGCGTATCGTTTGTCGTTCGCCTCCACCAGGGTCCAGGGCGCCAGGCGCGTGCTGGTGCGCGCGATCATGTCGTTCACCGCGAGCTCGTACTGGTCCCACTTCTCGCGGTTGCGCCAATCCTCCTCGCAGAGCTTCCAGCGCTTCCACGGCACTTCGACGCGCTGGTTGAAGCGGGCGAGCTGTTCGTCCTTGGTGATGTGCAGCCAGTACTTCACCAGGACGATCCTGTGCTCCACGAGCTGCTCCTCGAAGTCGTTGATCTCCGCGTAGGCCCGCATCCACTCCTTCTCCCTGGCGAAGCCCTCCACGCGCTCCACCAGCACCCGCCCGTACCAGCTCCGGTCGAAGAAGGTGACGCGCCCGGCGCGCCCCAGATGCCGCCAGAAACGCCAGAGGTAGTGGTGCCCGCGCTCCTCGTCCGTCGGCGCGGCAAACGGGATGACCTCGAAGTGCCTCGCGTCGAGCGCGCCGGTGCAGCGGCGGATCGACCCGCCCTTGCCTGCCGCGTCCCAGCCCTCGAAGACCACCAGCGTGGAGACGCCGTTCTTCAACGCCTCCCGGTGCAGCAGGTTGAGCTCGCCCTGGTACTTGTTGATCTGCTGTTCGTAGGCCTGCTTGCCGAGGACCAGCTTCATGTCGAGCGCCGAGAGCACCGTGGGCATCTTGCCGAGGGTGGGGGGGGGCGAGGCCCCGTCGGGGAGCTCCCGCCCCTCGGTCGGTGGGGGGGGCACGTGCAGGGCCTGCAACTCGGCGGTGACCCGGCGCTCGGCCTCCAGGTGGGCCATATGCTGGCGGATCGAGTCACGGAGGATGGTTCCCACCGTGAGACCCCGGTAGCGCTCGTCGAACCCTTCGACGATGTGCCAGGGGGCGTGTCCCGTGCTCGTGCGCATGACCGTGCGCTCGGCGGCGCTGATGAAGGCGTCGTACATGTTCCAGTGGCGCCAGTCGCTCTCGGTGACCCGCCAGCTGAGCGCCGGGTCCTTCTCGAGGGCCTTCAGGCGCTTCTTCTGGGCCGCCTTGCCCAGGTGCATCCAGAATTTGACGAGGAGCGCGCCGTCGTCGGCGAGCGCCTTCTCGAACGAGACCACGCGGTCCAGACGGTCGTCAAACTCCGCGGGTGTGATGTGGCCGTGGGCGAGGTCGAGGACGGGCCTGGAGTACCAGGCGCGCAGGAAGAACCCGATCCGCCCCCGAGGGGGAAGGTCGCGCCAGTAGCGCCAGTACTCGGGACGCTCGGCCTCCTCCTGGGAGGGGTCGTCGTAGGCCCGCGTGATGAGCCAGCGGGGGTCCATCCACTCGTTGAGCAGATTGACGGTCTCCCCCTTGCCGGCCCCGTCCACGCCGGCGAAGACCACGATGACGGGGAAGCCGGCGCCGCGCAGCGTCTGCTGAAGCTCCAGCAGGTCCTGGCGCAGCTCCGTCGCCTGTTCGTTGTAGAGCTCTCGTGTGACCTTTCGCCCCAGCTCGGCAGTCCTGAACACGTGTGGTCGGTCTCCTCGGCTGTGTCTGCTCCCGGCTAACCTCTCTTCCTGGCGGCGCGGGAGCCCTTTTCTTGCGGGGCGTGGCGGCCCCGGTAGACCATGCCCACGGGGATGAGGACGGCGCCCCCGATGAGCGCGACCCAAGCGGCCCACGCGGGCCAGGCAGGCTTCGGCGTGACCAGGGCGACGGCGCCGATTACCATGAGCCAGATGGACGCTTTGAGCAGGAGTCCGGTCTTCATACGGGTACCCCGCGGCCCGGCACGGGCCGTATGGTGTTTGCGGTTGCGGTCCGACGGTTCACGCTCATGAAACCCTATCTTGAACTGCTGCGCCACGTGAGGGAACACGGGGTGCCCAAATCCGACCGGACCGGCACGGGGACGCTCAGCACCTTCGGCTGGCAGATGCGCTTCGACCTCGAGGCGGGCTTCCCGCTCCTCACGACGAAGCGTCTGCACCTGCGCTCGATCATCCACGAGCTCCTGTGGTTCCTGCGCGGCGAGACCAACGTACGCTATCTGCGCGAGAACCGCGTGACCATCTGGGACGAGTGGGCGGGGGAGGGCGGGGAGCTCGGGCCGATCTACGGCTTCCAGTGGCGCTCCTGGCCCACCTGCGACGGCGGACACGTGGACCAGATCGCGGAGGTCATCGAGCGCATCCGCCGCGACCCCGACTCCCGGCGGCTCATCGTCTCGGCCTGGAACGTGGCCGACCTGCCGCGGATGGCCCTCCCGCCCTGCCACCTGTTGTTCCAGTTCTACGTGGCCGATGGCCGTCTGTCCTGCCAGCTCTACCAGCGCAGCGCCGACGTCTTCCTGGGTGTGCCCTTCAACATCGCCTCCTACGCCCTCCTCACCCAGATGGTCGCCCAGGTGACGGGCCTGAGGGCCGGGGAATTCGTGCACACGCTGGGCGACGCGCACCTCTACTCCAACCACCTGCAGCAGGCGGACCTGCAACTCTCCCGGGAGCCGCGCGCGCTTGCGCGCATGCGCCTCGCGCCCGAGGTGCGGGACATCTTCGCCTTCCGTTTCGAGGACTTCGAGCTGCAGGAGTACGACCCGCACCCGCACATCCCCGCACCCGTGGCGGTGTAGGCGATGCTCCTGTCGCTCGTCGCCGCGATGGACCGCAACCTCGTCATCGGCGTGGACGGCCGCCTGCCCTGGCACCTGCCCGCGGACCTCGCGCACTTCAAGCGGATCACCCTCGGGAAGCCGGTGCTGATGGGGCGGGGGACGTTCGAGTCCATCGGCCGGCCCCTGCCCGGGCGTCACAACATCGTGATCACCCGTGACCCGGGGTTCCAGGCCGAGGGGTGCACCGTGGTGCATTCGGTCGAAGCCGGCATCGCCGCGGCCGGGGCGGCGCCGGAGTTGATGGTCATCGGCGGTGCCTCGGTCTACGCCCACTGCCTGCCCCGGGCCGGTCGGATGTACCTGACCCGGATCGAGGCTGATTTCGCGGGTGACGCCCGTTTCCCGGCCTGGAATCCCGAGGAATGGCGGGAGGTCGAGCGCCGGCAGTTCGCGCCCGACGAGCGCAACCCCTATCCCTACCGCTTCGAGGTGCTGGAGAGGGCGAGGCCGGTGCCGGTCCGCTAACCGGCGCCGCCCTGGGGGCAGGGGACGCTGAAGGTGCGCTCGTCGTCCAGGCGCAGGGCCGTCAGGGCGCCGCCCCACACGCAGCCGCTGTCCAGCGGGTAGACCCGGTGGCGAGGCGGCACGCGGGCGTGCAGTTGCAGCGTCGACCAGTGGCCGAAGACGATTCGGGTCCCCGCGCTGCGCCGGTCCGGCACCTCGAACCAGGCCACGAGCCCCTTCGCCTGCGTGCCCGGCGGTCCCTTCGACTTCAGCTCCAGCCCTCCGTCGCGCCCGACGTAACGGATACGGGTGAAGCAGTTGGTGAGGAACCTCAGCCTCTCCCAGCCCTCGAGGTCCTCGGACCAGCGCCGGGGCGTGTCGCCGTACATGGCGGCGAAGTAGGACCGGTGCTCCGGCCCCCGCAGCACGCGCTCCACCTCGGCGGCCCTGGCCAGGGCCTCGCTGACGTCCCACTGGGGGGGGAGCCCCGCGTGCACCAGGGTGAAGCCGAGCGAATCGTCGTGGTGGGCGAGGGGCCGGTGCCGGAGCCACGTGAGGAGGGATTCCCGGTCGGGGGCGCCGAGGACGTCGTCGAGGGTGTCCCGGGCACGCAGGGTCTCGCCCACGTCGGCGGCGACCGCGAGCAGATGGAGGTCGTGGTTACCGAGCACGCAGACGGCGCGGTCCCCCAGGGAGTGGAAGAGGCGCAGGACCTCCAGGGAGGCCGGACCCCGGTTGACGAGGTCGCCGACGCACCACAGACGGTCACGCGAGGGGTCGAAAGCGACCTCTTCCAGCAACCGCTGGAGGGGCTCGAAGCAGCCCTGGGGATCGCCGACCGCGTAGGTGGCCACCGGCGCCCAGCGCCCCGGCGGTCAGTGGAAGACGACGGGGACCGAGAGCCGGAAGGCCTGGATCTCCGCGTCGAACCGAACCCCGTCGTCCGCCAGCATCCGGTAGCTGCCGTGCATGGTGCCCACGGGGGTGGCGATCATCGCCGCGCTCGTGTAGCGGAAGCCCTCTCCCGGCTCCAGGTGGGGTTGCTCTCCGACCACGCCGTCGCCAACGACCTCCTGCACGTTTCCGTCGGCATTGGTGATGTACCAGTGCCGGCCGAGCAGCTTGGCCGGGACCGAGCCGGTGTTGCGGATCGTAATCGTATAGGCGAAGACGTAGCGGGACTCTTCCGGCGAGGACTGTTCCTCGACGTAGGAGGTCTCGGCGTTCACCTCGATCCGGTAGGGGCTCGGGTTCTTGCGCATGACCGCATTTCACCCGAATCGGGTGCCCCCTGCAAGGCGGCGGTCGAGCGAGCGGTAGCCGAGGGCCTCGGCCAGGTGCGGGGCCTCGATGCGGGTCGCGCCCGCCAGGTCCGCGACCGTGCGCGCGACCTTCATGACCCGGTGCCAGGCGCGCGCGGAGAGGCCCATGCGCTCGACCGCCGTCTCCAGCAAGCGCCGCTCGGGGGCTGCGAGGGCGCAGTCGCGGGCGACCTCCGGCACGCTGAGGGTGCCGTTCGGTCTTCCGGCCCGGGCGAGCTGGCGTTCCCGTGCTGCCATGACCCGCGCCCGGACCTCGCGGCTGGTCTCCGGGGGCGGGCCCGCGCCGGCGAACAGGTGGTCCCGGGGTACCCGGGGCACCTCCACCTGGAGGTCGAAACGGTCCACGAGCGGTGCGGACAGCCTGGAGAGGTAGCGGCGGGCCTCGGCGGGTGGGCAGTCCTCTTCGCCCGCGTCGAGTCCCGCCCCCCGGCAGGGGTTCATGGCGGCGACGAGCTGGAAGCGCGCCGGGAACTCCGCCTGGTGGGCGGAGCGGGAGATCACGATGGAGCCCGACTCGAGGGGCTCGCGGAGCACCTCGAGGACCCGGCGGTCGAACTCGGGCAGCTCGTCCAGGAACAGCACGCCGTGGTGGGCGAGGGAGACCTCGCCCGGCCGGGGGATGTTGCCGCCGCCGACCAGGGCCACGCCGGAGGCGGTGTGGTGAGGGGCCCGGAAGGGCCTCGCGCCCCAGAGGTCCGGGTCGAACCCGCGCGCGCTGACCGACTGGATCGCGGCCGACTCCATGGCCTCTTCCTCGGTCATCGGCGGGAGGATCCCCGGCAGGCGGGTGGCCAGCATGGTCTTGCCGGTGCCTGGGGGCCCTACGAAAAGGAGGTGATGGTGTCCGGCCGCGGTGACCTCGAGCGCCCGCTTCGCGTGGAACTGACCCAGGACGTCGGCGAGGTCGCCCCCGGGGGCCGGCCGCTCGGGGCGTGGCGCGTGCCGGGCCGGAGGCAGTCGCGCCGAGCCGTTCAGGTGGGCGCACACCTCCAGGATGTGACTGGCCCCGTGGACGACGGCGCCCTCGGCCAGGCTGGCCTCGGCCGCGTTGGCCCGGGGGACGACGAGGCTGTGCCCGGCGCGGCGGGTCTGCAGCGCGGCCGGAAGCACGCCCCGCACCGGCCGCAGCTCACCCGAGAGGGCGAGCTCTCCGATGAGCTCGCACCCGGCCAGGGCTGCGGCGGGGACCTGTCCGGAGGCGGCGAGGATGCCGAGCGCGATGGGCAGGTCGAACCGTCCGCCCTCCTTGGGGAGGTCGGCGGGGGCGAGATTGATGGTGACGCGCCGCAGCGGATACTCGTACTGGGCATTGAGCAGCGCGCTGCGCACGCGGTCCTTGCTCTCCCGGACCGCCGCCTCGGGCAGGCCGACGATGGCGAGGCCGGGCAGCCCGTTGGTGAGGTGCACCTCCACGGTCACCGGGGGTGCTTCCACGCCGACCTGGGCGCGCGTCCTGACGATGGCGAGGCTCACGGGGTCCCTCCCTGAGCGGCAAAGGCCCGGCTACGGTAGCCCCGACTTCCTGCCCTCCGCAAGGTCGGGCGGGGGGTCGCCCGCCTGCGCGCACCAGGATGGAGCACCCGGCCCCCGCCCGGTGCTCCCCTGGTGCGGAGCGCGGGCCCGAACGGGGTCCCCGAGGTCGCCGGCGCCCGGCGCCGTGCCCGCCGCGCCGCGTGGTTCCGCCCATCCAGAGGGTTTGGCACGGACCTTGTAGAGGCCCTCCCCGCGAGCCGCGAGCGGTCGCCTTCGCAAGGCGCCTCGAGCACGCGGCGTAACCCGGGACACATCTCGACCCCATCGGGAGGGAAAGGGCATGAAACACGTGGACAGACGTATCGTGGCCGTGGCCGTGGGGCTGGCCCTTGCGCAGGGCGCGCAGGCCGAGGTCAGCATGAACGTCGGGGTCACCAGCAACAACGTCTGGCGCGGGGTCACGCAGACCTCCGACGGACCCGCGATCCAGGGCGGGATCGACTACCGGCACGAGAGCGGGCTCTACGTCGGCACCTGGGCGTCCAACGTGGAGTACTACGACGAGAAGGGCGCGGAGCTCGATCTCTACGCCGGTTTCGCGGGCTCGGTCGCCGACGTTTCCTGGAAGGCGGGGGTCACCGCGTACACCTATCCGGATAGCGACCGTCCGGACCACGTCACGGCGAACAATTTCACCGAGCTCGGGGTTTGCGCGGCCCGCTGGCTGCGTCCCGCCGGCTCACTCACGAGAGGAGATCGCCGTCCATGAAGCTCATCACCGCCATCATCAAGCCGTTCAAGCTCGACGACGTCCGCGAGGCCCTTTCCGGCGTCGGCGTCCAGGGGATCACAGCCACCGAGGTCAAGGGTTTCGGCCGGCAGAAGGGGCACACGGAGCTCTACCGCGGCGCGGAGTACGTGGTCGACTTCCTGCCCAAGGTCAAGCTGGAGGTGGCCGTGAAGGCCGACATGGTCGAGCTCGTGATCGAGACGATCACGAATGCCGCGCGCACCGGAAAGATCGGTGACGGCAAGATCTTCGTTTCCACGCTGGACCAGGTGGTCCGGATCCGGACCGGCGAGACCGGCCCTGAGGCGATCTGAGTAGGGATGACGGTGATGAGAGCTCCATCGATGAGAGGTGCAGTCCGGACGGGTACGGCGGCGCTGGCGTCGCTCGCCGCGCTGGTGGTGGGGCAGGGGGCCGCGCTGGCGGCGGAGGCCGCGGCGCCTGCCGTCGACTCCGGAGACACCGCGTGGATGCTCACGGCGACGGCGCTGGTGCTGTTCATGACCATCCCGGGACTCTCGCTCTTCTACGCGGGAATGGTTCGGTCCAAGAACGTGCTCTCGGTTCTGATGCAGTGCTTCGCGATCACCTCGCTGATGACGGTGATCTGGGCCCTGGTGGGCTACACCCTGGCGTTTGGCAACTCGGGTATGGAGAAGGGGGTCGTGAACCTTCACTCCTTCGTCGGCTCGCTCGAGAAGGCCTTCCTCGGGGGCGTCACGCGGGACAGCGTCACGCTCGCCATTCCGGAAACGGTGTTCATGGTCTTCCAGATGACCTTCGCCATCATCACGCCGGCCCTCATCGTCGGGGCCTTCGCCGAGCGCATGAAGTTTTCGGCGATGCTCTGGTTCATGGGGATCTGGTCGGTCGTCGTCTACGCACCGATCGCTCACATGGTGTGGGGTGGCGATGGCGGGTTGATGTGGGACCTCGGTGTGCTGGACTTTGCCGGCGGCACGGTCGTGCACATCAACGCGGGCGTCGCGGCCCTGGTGGCGGCGCTCGTGCTCGGAAGGCGCCGCGGCTACCCGACGACCGCCATGCCCCCGCACAACCTGACCCTGACCGTGGTGGGCGCGGGCATGCTGTGGGTTGGCTGGTTCGGCTTCAATGCGGGCAGCGCGGTGGCGGCGGACGGTAGCGCGGGGATGGCGATGGCGGTGACGCAGTTGGCGACCGCCGCGGCGGCCCTGGCCTGGATGTTCGCGGAGTGGGTGTCCCACGGAAAGCCGAGCGTCCTCGGGATCGCATCGGGTGCCGTGGCGGGTCTGGTGGCGATCACCCCGGCCTCCGGCACGGCCGGCCCGATGGGCGCGATGGCCATCGGCGTGGTCTCGGGCGTCGTGTGCTTCCTCAGCGCGACCCGGATGAAGAGGGCGCTCGGCTACGACGACGCGCTCGATGCCTTCGGGGTTCACGCGGTGGGTGGCATTGTCGGGGCCGTGCTGACCGGGGTGTTCGCCGACGCGGCGTTCGGGGGCAAGGGGCTGGCCGAGGGGATGACCCTGGCCGGGCAGGTCTGGGCTCAGGTCCAGGGGGTCCTGCTCACCGCGGCGTACACGGCGGTCGCCAGCTACGTCATCCTGAAGGGGATCGACCTCGTCATGGGGCTCCGCGTGGACGAGGAATCGGAGGCGCTGGGCCTCGACCTCTCCGAGCACGACGAGCGCGGCTACGTCCTCTGAGCCCCTGCTGGGGGCGGGCCCGGGGAGCGCACCGCGGGGCCGCCCCCCGCGCTCACCTCTCCCGGCCCCTGCCCGTTTGCGACCCCGTTCTCGGACCCGTCGAGCGTTCTTTACAGTCCGCGACGCCTGCCGGCTGGGGGGTGTCAAACGGCTCAACGGGTTACCTGACTTGGCCTGGGTCTTGCTGTAGAGGACTCCAGTGAGTCCCTCGAGCCCCGGATGAGAGGAACGATGACGGACGACCCACTTGAAGACCCCGGGCACCGGTCGGTGCGGAGGGTCGCCCGCTCGAAGCCCAACCGGGCGCCGGCGGAGCGCCGGCCGACCGAGCAACTGATCCAGTGGCTGTGGGACCGTTACCTGGCCGAGCACCGGCTCTCGGCACCGAGGAGCGGCCGCCGCGTGCCCGGTAGGCCGAAGTCGGCGCCTTAGACGGAGGCAGTCCCCCGGGGCGTCGAGGGACCGACCGCCAGGACCGTGAGTCCACCGAGTCGAGGAGAGGGGGGCGCGCGGCGCCGTAGAAGCGCCGCGCGCCGTTCATGCTGCCTGGGGCTGTCGGTGGAGCGCCGAGAGCCGTTCAAGCGCGGCGTAGGGGTGGCTGAACATCACCCCGACCCCGTCCGGGTGGTGGTGAACCACGAGCGCCGCGACGTCGTTCCACCCGCCTTCCGCGTCGGGGTCCGGGAGGTCCACCCAGAGCACCCCTTCGCAGGACAGGTCCACCCGGCCCGTCTCGATGAACGCACCGCTGCGGCTGATGTCCCGCGTCGGAGAGAAGAAAACCCGGCCCGACCGGTCACGCACCCGGACACCGACGCGCAGTGGGTGTCGTTGCTCCAAGCGCCGCTCCATCATCTCTGCCGCCCTCTCATCCGGGCGTCCGCGGTCGGCCCCAGGGCCGTCCTCCCGGCACGCCGTCCACGGATCCGTCGGCCGGAATCGGGACTCCTTTAGCGGCCGCTGCGGAAACTGTGCGCGATTCGAGCGGGCGGCCTTTCCTCAGCCCCCGAGCAGGTCCTTCAGGGCTGTCTCGAGGTCGGGGAAACGGAACCGGAAACCCGCCTCAAGAAGCCGGCTGGGCTCGGCGCGCTGTCCGCTGAGGACGAGGTCGGCGACCTCTCCCAGCAGGGCCCGCAGGGCGAACGCCGGCGCAGGCACCCAGGACGGGCGACCCAGGATCCGCCCCACGGTCCGCCCCATCTCGGCGTTGGTCACCGCGCCCGGGGCGGTCAGGTTGAAGGGCCCGCGCGCCTGCGGGCTCTCGATGAGGAAACGGATGGCCGCGACCTCGTCGGCGAGGTGGATCCAGGGCACCCACTGCTGCCCGCTGCCGAGGGGCCCGCCCGCGAACAGCCGATAGGGGAGTACGAGCCGCGGCAGGGCCCCGCCCGCCATGGTCAGCACCACCCCGGTCCGGGCAATCGCGCGCCGCACACCGAGCGCTTCCACCGGCGCCGTGGACGCCTCCCAGTCGACCGCGAGGCGGGCGAGGAAGTCACTGCCGGCCGGCGTCTGCTCGTTCGCCACCGTCTCGTCCAGGGATCCGTAGAAGCCCACGCCCGATGCCTGCACCAGCACCGAGGGTCGCTTGCGCGCCGCGCGAAACGCCTCCACCACCGCGCCCCCGGCGAGGATCCGGCTGTCCCGGATGCGCTGTCTGCGCTCTTGCGTCCAGCGTGCGGGCAGGGGGCCGGTGCCGGCCAGGTTCTCCCCCGCGAGATTCACGAAGGCGTCGGCGCCCTCCAGCAGGTCCACCCACCCCTCGGCAGAGCGGGCGTCCCAGCGCCGGACCTCGACGCCGGGCAGGGGCTTGGCCCGGGCCGGGTCCCGCCCCAACCACGTGACCCGGTGACCGCCCTCCAGCAGCGAGCGGCTCAGCGCGCCGCCGATGAGGCCCGTACCCCCAGAGATGACGATGTGCATGGTGGACCCTCCTTGCAGTTCCGCCCGCGGCGCCGCCGGTGCGCTCGAGCCCGATGCCTTCGCGGCCCGACGGGGAACGAGGTTTCACTATACGCTTGGCGCAGACCGGAGCCGCAGTGCAAGCTTCGAGCTCCGGGGGAGCGCAAGGAGTCGACATGTCCAAGCCAGTGCTCGCCGTCACGCTCGGCGACGTCGCGGGGATCGGCCCCGAGATCACCGCCAGGGCGCTCCTTCGCCACCCGCGCCTTCGCGAGCGTTGCGTGCCCGTCGTCATCGGCGACGAAGCGGCCCTGCGCTCAGGGGCGCGGGTCGCGGGCCTCGAGCCGGGTGCGGTCCGGGTGATCCGGGAGCCGTCGGAGGCGAGGAACGACCCGGCGACCCTCGAGGTGATCCAGACCGGGCCCTCGCTGGCGCACGTCCCGCCCGGCGAAATCCACCCGGACGCGGGTGCGGGCGCGTACCGTTTCGTCGTGGCCGCGTGCGACCTCGCCAGGGCCGGTGCGGTGGACGGCATCGTCACCGCGCCGCTCAACAAGGCCGCACTGCACGCGGCGGGGCATGACTACCCGGGTCACACCGAGCTCCTGGCCGAACGGTTCGGGGTCGAGGAGTACTCCCTGGTGCTCTCGGCCGGCGACCTGTACTTCTTCCACCTCACCACCCACCTGCCGATGCGCCGCGCCATCGAGCTGATCACCCGGGCGCGGACCACCTCCGTGATCGACCTCGCGGCGGCCTTCTGCCGGGCGCTGGGGAGACCCGGGGAGCCGATTGCGGTGGCGGGGCTCAACCCGCACGCGGGCGAGAACCGGCTCTTCGGGGACGAAGAGGCGGACATTCTCGCCCCCGCCATCGAGGCGGCCCGGGCGCGGGGCGTCCCCGTCACCGGCCCGCTGCCGGGGGACGTGGTGGTCCCCCAGGCGGTGCGCGGCAAGTGGAACGTCGTCATCTGCTGCTACCACGACCAGGGCCACGCGCCCTTCAAGGCCGTTTACGGGGAGGAGGGCGTCAACATCACCGTCGGCCTGCCCGTGGTGCGGGTTTCGGTGGACCACGGGACCGCATTCGACATCGCCGGCCGGGGCACTGCCCGCGAAGCGAGCCTGGTGCTCGCGATGGAGCGGGCGGCGGCCCTCTCGCCGGGCTGGCACGAGGTCTGGAACACTGCGAGGGAGGGTCTCACGTGATGCGCACGCTGCCGCTGAATCGCGTCTACCAACTCATCGAGCCGGGGCCCGTGGTGCTGCTGACCACCCGCCACCGGGACCGGGCCAACGTCATGGCCATGTCCTGGCATATGATGGTGGACTTCGAGCCGCCGCAGTTGGCCTGCATCGTCAGCGACGCGAACGAGTCCTTCGTCCCCCTGCGCAAGACCGGGGAGTGCGTCATCGCCATCCCGCCGGCCGGGCTCGCACGCACCGTCGTGGACATCGGCAACTGCTCGGGTCGTGACGTGGACAAATTCGCGCGCTTCGGCCTCGACACGAAGCCCGCCCGCCGGGTCGCGGCGCCGCTCCTTCCCGCCTGCATCGCGAACCTGGAGTGCCGGGTCATCGAGACCCGGCTGGTGAACGCCTTCTGCCTGTTCGTCCTGGAGGTCCTGCAGGCCTGGGTCGAGCCCCGGTTGCGGGGCGAGAAGACCCTGCACCACCAGGGCCATGGCCGTTTCGTGCTGGACGGGGACATCGTCCGGGTCCCCTCCCGCAAGCCCTGACCCCGGGGCGTTGCGCGCACTCGCGGAAGATCCGCACCCGGCAGCGGCGGCAGACCTCGGGGTCCAGCCTCGGCACGATGCTCGCGATCGCTTCGGTCTTGCCTCCGAAGAGGTTCCCGCTCCCGATCTCCTCCAGGTAGCCGCCACGCGCGAGGAGGTCCCGGACGCCGGGCTTGGGGCGGATCAGGTACAGGCCGCCCCCCCGGGCCCTGCGGCGCTCGGCCTCCGCGGACAGGAACTCGGCGCCCGCGACGTCGACGAAGTTGATGCCGGTGGCGACGACCGCCAGGTGCTTGCAGGAGGGCGGGTCCGCCTCGATGCGGCGGAACGTCTCGGCCACGTGGCTGACCGCTCCGAAGAAGATCGAGCCGTCGAGCCGGACGATCCCCAGTTGCGGGCACTCGGGCAGCGACGGGTCGGTCACGAAGTGCCGGTCGGGGCTGCGCGGGTCCGGGACCCGGGGCAGGATGGTGGGGCGGGAGGTCCGGCTAAGGTACAGCACCAGGGAAAGCAGCACGCCGGCGAGGATCGCGAACTCGAGGTCCAGCACCAGGGTCGCCCCGAACGTGACCCCCATCACCGCCGTCTCCTGGCGGCTGGTCCGCACGACCCGGCGGATGTGGTGGAAGTCGAGAAGGCCCCAGGCCACGAGGAAGAGCAGGCCGGCCATCGCCGCGTGGGGAAGGTAGGTGCCGAGCGGGGCGACGGCCCAGAGTACGACCACCAGAGAGACCCCCGCGAACACGGCCGCCAGGGGGGTGCGCGCGCCGGCCTCGAAGTTGACGGCGCTGCGATTGAAGGAACCGGTGGCGACGTAGCCGGAGAAGAGGCTGCCGGCGAGGTTCGAGAGCCCCTGGCCGATGAACTCCTGGCTGCCGTCGATGTGCTGGTGCGTGCGCAAGGCGAGTGCGCGGGCGATGGAAACGGCCTCCGTGAGGGCGAACAGGGTGGTCGCGAGCGCGGCCGGCGCGAGCGCCCGGATGGTCTCGAGGGAGAGGTCCGGAAGCGAGAGCGGCGGCAGGCCGCTTGGCAGGGCGCTGAGGGTCCCGATGCCGGTGTGCGCCGGGCCGAAGACGGCGTTCAGCAGCAGGGCCGAGAGACTGCCCGCGAGCATGGCGACCACGAGGTGGGAAACGCGTCGCCACCAGTGGCGTGCGAGGAGACCGCTCACGAGGGTCAGGACGGCGACCGCGGTTACGAAGGGATTCACCTCCCGCGCTCGCGACAGGAGCGTCCCCAGCACCCCGTGGACCGGCAGGCCCCGGGGCACGTCGACCCCGAAGAAGGTTCCGGCCTGTTGGGCGGCGATGAGGAGCGCCGCACCCGCGGTGAAGCCCAGCACCACCGGGTGTGAAATGAAGTTGGTGAGCGCCCCCAGCCGTGCGAGGCCCATGGCCAGCTCGATCGCCCCCACCAGGAGGGTCAGCGTGAGCGCGAGGCGGACGTAGTCGGCGCTGCCCGGCTCGGCGAGGCCGCTCAGGCTGGAGAAGACGACGAGCGAGGCTGTCGTGGTCGGCCCGGACACCAGGTGCCAGGACGAGCCCCAGAGCGCCGCCACGATGGCCGGCACCATCCCGGCGTAGAGCCCGTACTCCGGGGGCATGCCGGCAATGGTGGCGAGGGCGACCCCCTGGGGGAGCACGACGACGGCGCCGGTGAGGCCGGCCGCCAGGTCGGAGCGCAGGGTTCCGGCGTCGATCCGATCACGCCAGGCGAGAAAGGGGAACAGCCGCGCGAGCCAGCGCCGCCCGTGCCGATGGGGGACCGCGCTGGGGCGGGGTGGCGGGACGGGCGCCTGCACCTCGGGGGGAGAATGGGACATGGGTACTCTCCGGTCTTCCTCGAGAGCGCCTGCGCGCGGGCCTGCGCTCCCGGGCACCTCGGGAAACGATTCTGACCGATTTCCCGAAGTCTAGCCCCGCAGGCCGAAGCGGCGCGTCGCGATTGCCTCGCGGCGGGTGTCCCTATAGCCTTGGCCCCACGAGCCTTCGAACGGTCCGCGCGGTGTGCGGGGCATCCCCCGGCGGTGCGGCTCGTCATGGCCCGCCGCAACCGCGTGCAGGGTGGTGCCGGTCCCGCCGGGGCCGGTCGTGTGGGTTTACCCCTGGAGGGAGGAGAGTCGGATGACACACAAGAGCAGCGACCTGGAGCGCAGGAAATTTCTCAAGATGACTGCGATGGCGGCCGGCGGTGCGACGATGATGGGTGTGAGCGGGCGGGGCATGGCGGCCCCGCAGGCGCCGGACGAGCCCGACAGCCCCATCTATCTGGCCCTGAACATCTCGCGGGTGCTCAACAACGAAGAGAGTTTCCGGCTGATGCGCGAGGTGGGGCCCAAGGTGTGCATCACCACGGCCAGCCACCCCGGTTTCCTCGGCTTCCAGGCCAACGTGCAGACCGGCGCCATGTCCATCGCCGGCCGCTACGGCGGGGCCAGGGTCGACATGGACAAGGAGCTCAACCCCATCGGGAATTACCAGTACACCATGTGGAAGACGTGGCAGGACCACGACGACTTCCACAGCCGCCAGTTCAAGCGGGTCTTCGAGCTCTGCACGGCGTGCCTGCCCACCGTGGTCGAGGGACCGTGGGAGCCCGTGTACCGGGTCGTCAAGGCGAGGATCCCCCAGGTCCGCTCCATGGGCGAGATCACGAAGCTCGCCCAGGACCTCCAGCAGGGCAAGGATTTCGTGCGCTTCGCCACCCCTGGGCGCTGCGTCACGCTGGCTCCCCACACCGTCAAGCCCGGGACGGAGGCTGCCTTCGAGAAGGGCGTGGTGGAGACCCTGGAGGCCCTCTCGGACTCCACGGGGTTCCTGGGCTACATGGTGCTCAAGCAGATGGGCGTCTGCGCCCTCGGCAGTTTGATGCTGGACCCCGAGTCCATGGCCCAGGCTCTGATGACGCTCGGCGCCAACCCGCCGGACAACCCCAGGCCGGCCTTTGCCACTCCCGAGGCCCGGCCCACCCCGCCCGAGTACCTGGTACACACCGAGTGGGATTCGCCCGAGCTGGCCAAGCTCGGTTTCGCCAAGGTGCTGGTCAACCACCGGATCCGGAAGATCCACGACGACGGGGTCATGGCCCACCTCATCAAGGGCCCTTACATCAAGTTCTTCCGTCCCATGATGGAAGAGCCCGGCTGGCGCGACCATCTGCGCTGAAACCCAAAGGAGAGCCGCCCATGGCAACCCGCAAGCCCAATTACGCATTCGAGCGCAACCAACGCACCAAGGCCAAGGCCGCCAAACGCCAGGCCAAACAACAGGCGAAAACCGAGGCGAGGCGCCGCGAGACTCCGGGCGAGGCGTCGGGTGCCCCGTCCGCGGAGCACGAGTCCGGCGGCGACTCGGCCGAGGACGAGGGTGGGGAGTCCGGGGGCGGGTAGGGGCTCGGGGTGGTCTCATCGCGGCGGGCAGGCCGGACACGGAGGGGGATTGACGCAGCACGACTATTCTAGGATTTTAAAAGTAAGGAGTGCGACACGAGACCGAGGATGACCCGCCCTTTCAACGTGCTGTTCCTGTGCACCGGGAACTCGGCCCGCTCCATCATGGCCGAGGCCATCCTGAAAGCCCTTGGGGCGGGCAGGTTTCACGCCTTCAGTGCGGGCAGTTACCCGACCGGCAAGGTCAACCCGCTCGCCCTGGAGCAGACCCGTGAGCGTCTCGGGGCGCCGACCGATGGGTACCGCAGCAAGAGCTGGGACGAATTGGCCGCGCCCGGGGGACCTGCGCTCGACTTCGTGTTCACCGTCTGCGACGACGCGGCGAACGAGGTCTGCCCGGTCTGGCCGGGCCATCCCGTGACGGCCCACTGGGGCGTGCCGGACCCTGCGGCGGTGGAGGGCTCCGACGAGGAGAAGCGTCTCGCGTTTGCCCGGGCGTATCAGCAATTGTACGAGCGGATCCAGGGCTTCGTGGCCCTCCCGGTGGACGAGCTGGACCCCCTCGCGCTCAAGCGTGAGTTGAGCGCCATCGGCCGGCGCCGGGGCTCACCATGACCTGGCAGGGTGAGGGCACCGCCCGCCTGCGTGACCTGCCCCGGCGGCCGGCCTGGCTCCTGGGGCTGCCGCTCGCCGGTGCGCTCTGGTGGCTCGCCTACGTCCACCTCACGGACTTTGCGGACGCCACCGTCGCCCTGCTCGGCCTCTCCCGCGCCACCCGCTTCGGCGAGGCCGTGCACTTCTTCCTCTACGACGCGCCGAAGGTGTTGCTCCTGCTGGTCGGGGTCGTCTTCGTCATGGGCGTGGTGCAGACGTTCTTTGCCCCGGAGCGCACCCGCGCTCTGCTGGCGGGCCGCAGGCTCGGGGTCGGCAATTCCCTGGCGGCGCTGCTCGGCATCGTCACCCCGTTCTGTTCCTGCTCGGCGGTCCCGCTCTTCATCGGCTTCCTCTCCGCCGGGGTTCCCCTGGGGGTCACCTTCTCGTTCCTGATCTCCGCGCCGATGGTCAACGAGGTCGCGCTCGCGCTGCTGCTGGGACTCTTCGGCTGGAAGGTGGCAGCGCTCTACCTGGGGCTGGGGCTGACGGTCGCTGTCCTCGCCGGGCTCGTGATCGGTCGCCTGCGCATGGAGCGCCACCTGGAAGACTGGGTGCGCGCGATCCACCTGGGTGAGGCCGCGGCCCCTCAGGGAGCCGCCCACACGTGGGTCGAGCGCTTCGAGGCCGGTGGCCGACACCTGCGCGAGATCGTGGGCCGCGTGTGGCCCTACGTCCTGGTGGGCATCGGGCTTGGCGCCGGGATCCACGGCTACGTGCCCGAGGACTTCCTCGCCTCGTTCATGGGCGCGGACGTGTGGTGGGCGGTGCCGGCGGCGGTGTTGCTCGGGGTGCCCATGTACACCAACGCCGCCGGCATCATCCCGGTGGTGGAGGCGCTGATCGGCAAGGGCGCGGCGCTCGGCACGACGCTCGCCTTCATGATGAGCGTGATCGCGCTCTCGGCGCCGGAGATCCTGATTCTGCGCAAGGTGCTGCGCTGGCCGCTGATTGCCGCGTTCGTCGGGGTGGTGGCCTTCGGGGTGCTGGTCGTGGGCTACGTGTTCAACGCGGTGCTGTGAAGGAGAAACGACAGTGAAGCGCATCGAGGTGCTGGGAGCGGGGTGCCGCAACTGCGAGATTACCCACAATGTGATCCGCGAGGCGGCCCGTCAGGCGGGGGTGGAGGTCCAGTTGGAGAAGGTGACGGACCTCGCCCGGATCGTGAGCTACGGCATCCTGCAGACCCCGGGTGTGGCGATTGACGGCAAGGTGGTGCACTCGGGGGGGATCCCGGGTCCCGACACGGTGCGGGGCTGGCTGACCGACTGAATGGTGATTCGCCACGCCCGGCTACTCCCTACACCTCGGTCTGCTCCGAGATCTTGAGCGCATCCCCTGCCGCTCCCTCGCCTCGGCCTCGAAACTGAGTCTCGGCTCCGGTGAACCTCAGGTCCCACCGGGTGATCTCAGAGCTGGCATGGCTGCGCGCCCCTCGAGACGCTGGTACCCGCTCTCCTGCTGGCCGACAATCCTCGAAACAACAAGCGCGGGCTACCTCAGCGCGACGGAAGCCCGGCGCATTCGCACCGGCGCTCCGCTGGGGGCGCGTTCCCGGGAGGGGTCAGCGGCAAGACCTACGCCCTGATCGCGCTCTCCCACGTCGCCCGCCGCGCCGCCCGCGTGCCGAACGTGAGGGAGTTCGTCGACCCCGGCCTGCTGCCCACCGGGGCGGTGCGCATCGCGGCCTTCGACGGCGAGAACGCCGATCCCTCCAACGGTCGTCCCCTCGGCGAAGGGGTGCGCGCCTACACCCCCTGGGGCGAGCTGGCCTACGCGCTCGCGGGGCGCGCGGGCTACGAGCGGGTGCGCCGCAGCGACGAGGAGGGCGGCGCTCGTCTACACGCTCGCGATAGGCAAGGGCGGGGCCGCCATCGACGCCTACAGCGCCGAGAACCGCTTCATCGCTGACTGCATGGCCGAGGCCGAGAGCGTGTCGGCCCGCAAAGCGGCGCTGCTCGATCCGACCGAGGAGGACGAGACCGTCAAGGTGCTGCGTCGCCGGCTCTTCGTCGAGGTGGACGACGCCCGCGCCGCCGAAGTGATCGCCCCCTACCAGCACCTCTGGGAGAGCCACCGCGAGCACCTGGCGGTCTACGGCGCCACCGACAAGCGCCTCGATCTCTTCCGCAGCGGCTTTCCGCTCCACCCGGAGCTGATCGACACCCTGCGCGAGAAGACCTCGACCCTGGACAACTTCCAGCGGGTGCGAGGGATGCTGCGGCTCCTCGCCCGCACCGTGGCGCGGATGTGGGCCGAGCGCCCGCAGGACGCCTACGCCATCCACCTGCACCACGTCGACCCGGGCTACGAGCCCATCCGCCAGGAGATCGTGACGCGCCTCGGCCAGCGCGCCCTGGCGCCCGCCATCAAGGCGGACGTGGCGGCGGTCGCGGGTGACCAGCCGGCGCTCGCCCAAGAGCTGGACGCCCAGCACTACGCCGGGATGCCGCCCTACGGGTCCTACGTGGCGAGGGTGATCCTGTTCCAAACGCTGGCCTACAACGAGCCCCTGAAGGGTGCCGCCCGCGAGGAGGTGCGCTACGCCATCCTCTCCCCGGGCGTGGACCCGAGCTTCATCGACGACGCCATCCGCCGCCTGGTCGAGACCTCGGCCTACCTGGACGACCGCCCGAACGTCCCGCTGCGCTTCCTGACCGAAGCCAACCTGACCCAGATGGTCCGGCGCCAGGAGCAGACGGTGGACCGGGGCGAGGTGCGGGTTCAGCTGAACGACCGCATCTCGGTAGCCTCGAAGTAGGACTGGCTCTGTCGTGGTCGTCTGCGGTCAGGGTCACCCGGTCGCGTGGTCGGTGGACCGCCTGGGGCGCAGCCTGCAGGACCTGGTGGGGTTCCTGAACGAGGTCCACGCCTTTGGCATCGACCTCTCCCTGCACCAGCAGGGCGTCGATACCACCACCCCCTCCGGCAAGGCTCTGTTCCAGATGCTCGGGGTGTTCGCGGAGTTCGAGCGGGCGCTCATCCAGGAGCGGTTGAAGGCCGGGCTGCAGCGGGCGAGGATGGAGGGTAAGCGGCTCGGGCGGCCCAGGGTGTCGGCCAAGGTCGAGGAGCAGATCCGGGAGGCGCGGGCGAAGGGCGCCGGCATCGGCAAGATCGCCCGCACGCTGGGTGTCGGGGTGTCGGTGGTGCAGCGGGTGCTGGCGGCGTGATGACCGGACAGCCGTCGACAGCCCGATGCCCTCGCCTCTGGGGCCCCAGTCATTCGCCGGTGTCGGCCAGCTTTACACTCCGGCGGCGGCTGGACCCGGCCAGGGAAGGGCGGGTCCCGACGCACTGCGGCCATGGGCGGCTCCGCCTCGAAGGACCCCTCTGGATCAACAAGCTGCCGTTCCCCCTGACAGGCCCGGTTGCGGGACCGGTCGCCAGCGACGGTGCTTATGCCGCCAGACCGCCGCATAACGCTCTAAGAAGAAGCTCGGACGGCGACGCTAAGCCATTGACCAGCGGAACAACCTGTGCTCCAGGGCCTACACGAAGCCCGCCTATGCGGACGGTTCGTCCATCGAAATCTGGTGAGGCGTCACATGCCATGGTCTGCGCCGAGCGTCAGCGCCCTAGAAATCATCCGCTTGACCTCGGACGACGCGCGTACCGGGACAACCTCAACCTCTGGGTGCTTTAAGCTGAACACGCGGAAGACTTCATCGGCGAACGCTTGACCAACGGATGCGACACCAGAGAAGTCAAGGACGACCACCTTGAATCGATCAAACCGAGCCAAGAGCCGCTTCGCCTGTGACCGGGAGACAAGGTTGTCGTCGCCGTAGCGCATGAGCTTGACAGGCACAACAGTCTTGGTGAAGCCGTAGTCTTCGTCAGACGTGAACTTGTCGAAGACCTTTTTCACTGTCCGCGCGGTATGGTTGTGAAGGACCATACGTACGAGCGTTCCACCCTGGGCAGAGCTGGCCTGGAGGATCCAGTCCTCCTTCTCTTCAAAGTGGTGCGAGAAGTAGACCTCCGCAGAGGCAATGACGAAGCGATCGAACATTCGCGAGGCGAAGAAGATGCCTTCGCCTGAATGGTTAGCCGGATCCGTTGTGAACTTGCCCTTCGCGAGCTCCAGAACAGCGTGCCGCTCGTCCTCAAGCGCCAATGCCGCCTGGATCTTCTTAAAGATGCCGACCCCGTCGTCGTAGATGTCCACAGTCGTCGCCGCGGCGGTCTTCGAGAGGGAGAGGAATACATGGCGCGCGCCGGAGTGATCAATCACGTTGTTGAACATCTCCGTAAAGCCATAGTGCCAGATGCTCAGCACGTTTTCTGGCAGCTTTCCAAGCAGGGGGGCGATCTCGCCGCGCCATACTGCGTCCTCTGCCAGTGATGGGCCTACGGCGTAGTGCTTGTCCCACCTCTCCAACGGTGCAAGCGCGTAGCGCTTGTTTCGCGTTTGCCCGCTCTCGACCACTGCGCCTTCGGCGATGAGGCGCTGCAAGTGTTTGTGCACGGCCTGCCGCGAGCACCCGAACTTTTCTGCGGTCAGGCGCACAATGTCAGCGGGGTGGTCCTCGACGTTCTCAATCAAGAACCTCCTGACCGGCTCTCCGCCCGAACGGACCTTGCTCATGCTTTGTCAACGTTCATGAGTCATATTGTCAACCTTTCTCACCACTTTGTCAACCTCGGTGATGCCTAACCCCTCGGTCGAGGCGAGCCGCAACGGCATGGGCCCCGAGGGCCCGCGGGGTGCCGACGGGCGGATAATGGAGAGCACTCATGAGCACCGGTACCGGAGAGGAGGCCGGGCACGAGTGCTGGGTCGATGGCTACGGGAGGGGGGTGGTGCCGGTTGAGGGAGTCGAACCCCCGGCCTGCCGCTTACAAGGCGGCTGCTCTACCAGCTGAGCTAAACCGGCGTCCCGGCGGATTCTAGGTGTCGGAACGCGGCGGGCGCAACGCGGGACAGGGTCTGATCCCTCAAGCGGCGGGCTCGGCGAGCTCCTCGACCCAGTCGAAGCCGATCTCCCAGGCGTGGCCCTCCTGGTCGGCCCAGGTCTGGAACGACTCCCGGGCCTCGAGCAGTACGTGCCGTCCCGGCGTGTGCCACTCCGGTTCCGGGACGTCGTCGTCGCAGGTGAACCCGACGGGCAGGCGTTGCGCGGTGACCGCCAGCGTCAACGCCTCCTCGCGGCTCGGCGCTTCGAGCAGCGCGTGATAGGTCTCCGCCAGGCCCCGGCCTTCCACGTCGCGGTAACTCGCCCAGATGCTCCAGCGTCTCATGTCGGTGCGCTCGAATGGATGCCGACTCTCGTGATGCAACAAGCGTGCAAGGGGTTCCGAAAGCCCGCAATCACAAGGGGATGAGCCGTTCTTCCCTACCCTTTGTCGGCTCGCCCGTCAACTGTCTCGACAGCGCGTGCGCCCTGACCGTTCCAATCTGTGATGGTCCTCACGGAGATCGCGGCATTCCCGGGCACTCATCGGAAAACTTGACACGCGCTTGACACTTTTTCAACCTGTCGGAGCCTTTAAAGTCAATTGGTTTTGGAGGATATCTCAGATAGATTCTTGTTCGCCGGCGACGGAGCGGGCGGTTGGGCCGGGGGGGTCGTCACGCTTTCTCCTCCTCGCTGTGGCTCGCGGGGGCCACCGTCGAGGGCCGTCACGAGAACGACGGCAGATGGATTACCATGGTTCCGGTGCACGTGACGGAGGGTGCGAGGATGGGTGAGGGCGTTTCCCGTTTTTCCGCCGGGGTGGTCGTCCTGCGCCGGCAGGGGGAGACCTGCCGCTTCCTGCTCCTGCGTGCCTTCCGCTACTGGGACTTCCCGAAGGGCCAGGTGGAGCCGGGGGAGGAGCCCATCGACGCCGCCCGTCGCGAGGTGATGGAGGAGACGGGCATCACGGACCTGGATTTTCGCTGGGGGTTCGACTACAGGGATACCCCACCCTACGGGCGCGGCAAGGTCGCCCGGTACTACGTGGCGGAGACCGCCGAGCACCAGGTGACGCTCTCGGTGAACCCGGCGCTCGGGCGTGCCGAGCACGAGGAGTTCCGGTGGGTGAACCGGGCCGCCGCGCGCGACCTGGTGGTGCCGCGGGTCGCGGTCATCCTGGACTGGGCGGCGTCCGTCGCCGGGTGCTAACCGGACTCCGGGGTTGTGGGCCGCTGGTTGTGGGCTCGCTGGTTGAGGGCTCGCTCGCACCGGCGCCACCCGGCAGGTGACCCGCCGGACGGCGCTTCGATGTCCTGACGCCCCCGATTGAGACGGGCTAGACCGCCCCGGCTCTTGCCGCGGGCGATTCCGGCGCCGTTGCCGGTCCGGGGGCCGCGGCGGGCTTGGAGGCCGCCGCCACCTCGGCCGCTGTCACCCCGGGCGCCTTCAGCCCCGACGGATTGGTGAAGCGGTCGTTCAGGCTCTGTACGTAACGGTCGGCCTCGGCGAGAACCGCGGCGAGTCTCCGGCGCGCGCGCTTGCCCCAGCCGGCCGGGCGGGTGAAGAAGATCGAGCGCCAGGGGGCGGTGTTGCGCGCGAACGCCTTGCGCAGGGACTCCCGGGTGAGCAGGTGCGGGATGTCGGCGCCAAGCTGTTGGCCGATGCGCCGGGCGTGCACGCGCCGGGCGGTGAAGTGGGCGTAGAGCGCCAAGGTCAGCAAGGCCAGCACCCCGACCGAGGCCCCGATGATCCAGGCGAGGGACGTCTCGCCCTTGCGCCAGGCCTCGAGCGAGAAGTCCTGCCAGAGGCCGGTGTACAGGGCCAGGGCCAGCCCCAGGACCAGCACGACACCGGCGATCGCGGCGTCGGTCCAGAGTACCCGGCGCTTCCAGGCCTCCTTGGCCTGGCGCAGCCGCGGCACCCAGTCCCCCTCGATGTTCTTCGCGGTCTTCTCCAGCACGCCGACGAGCCGGTAGGCGCGTTCCACCTCGACCTGCTGCATGCGACCGTGGATCTCGGCCAGGTCCTGGTCGCGCTTGGCCTCGAAGCGCTGGCGCTTGACCGGGTCCTCGATGGGCACGGCGGCCTCCGGGCTGTAGATCCGGTAGAAGCGGCCGGCGGTGAGGCCGCGCTGGCCGAGGGCCCGCTGCCAGGCAGCGAACACCTCCTCGGGGTTGTCCTCGCGCGCTGCGGTGTCGATCTGGTTCAGGACGTAGAGGAACTTGTTGGAATCGGGCCGGTGGAAGGTGTTGGTGACCAGGTGCTCGAGGGTGTCCTGCATCGCCCCGGGCTCGGGGTGCCGGGCGTCGAAGAAGACCAGCACCAGGTCCGAGAGGTCCATGATGTGGTCGGTGATCCGCAGCGTCGACGTGCGCTGGGCGTCGGCGTCGAAGCCCGGGGAGTCGATCAGAATCTTGCCCCTCAGTTTCTCGCTCGGGCAGGTCTTCAGCTGGAGATAGGCGTCGACCCGCCGGCCCTCGCCGGTCGCGACGGCCTCGATGTCGGCGCTCACCTGATAGAAGGGGAACCGCGGGTCGGCGTCGAGCGAGAGCCCGGGCAGGACGCGGCTCGTGCCGTCGTTGCTGTAGGTGATCACGGTGAACTTGTCGTCCACCGCCTGATTGCCCGTCGACTGCAGGCGGACCCCGAGGTAGTTGTTGAGGAAGGTCGACTTGCCCGAGGAGAAGGTGCCCAGGATGGAGATGAGTGGCCACCAGGAGACGCGGGTGGCATAGGACTCGTCGCGACCGAGCAGTCCGAGGCGGTAGGCTACGGCGTCCAGCTCGCGGAAGCTGCGCACCGACTCGAGCAGGATCGGGTTCTCCCGCTCCAGGTGGTGCTCCAGGCTGCGGATGCGCTGCTCGATCTGACGGGGTTCGACGGCGTGGCTCATGGTTGCGCTCCTGTGGCCGGCGCCAGGGCATCGGCGGCTGCGGTGGGCGTGGGTTTCTGGGAGAACCACCCGTGCACCCGCTCGGGGCGTGGGGAGGTTTCCGGCACGGTCTGGCACTGCAAGGCCGCGGGGCCAGTATACCCCAGGGGTGGCCCCGGCCGGCGGCCGGGGCAAGGGGTCGGGGTCCGGGGCCCGCGGCCGCGGGCCGCCCGGTTTCGGAGAGGGCGCGCGGGCGGGGGGTGCGGCCCCCGGGGAGTGAGACCGATGCAGTTCTCCTCGGCGCTGACCGGGGGCCGCCTGGCGCGGCGCTACCAGCGCTTCTTCGTGGACGTGGACCTGCCGGACGGCCGACGGGTGACCGCCCACTGCCCGAACACGGGCTCGCTCATGGGCTGCGCGGACCCGGGACTCCGGGTTTGGCTGAGCGACGTGTCCGGGGCGGGCCGCAAGTTGGCCCTGCGCTGGGACCTCGTGGAGGTGGGGGGCGGCGCCCTCGTCGGTGTCAACACGCTCTTCGCCAACCGGCTGGTGCGCGAGGCGATTCGCGCGGGTGTGGTCCCGGAGCTCGGAGGCTACGGGGAGGTGCGCGGGGAGGTCCGGTTCGGCAGTGAGGGGAGCCGGGTGGACCTGCTGCTGTCCCGGCCGGAGGGTGGGGCGCGCTGCTTCCTCGAGGTGAAGAATGTCACGGCGGCCGTGCAGGGGGGTGTCGCGCTCTTTCCCGACGCGGTGAGCCGGCGGGCGAGCAAGCACCTGCGCGAACTGATGGCCGTGGTGGCGGCGGGCGAGCGGGCAGCCCTGCTCTTCTGCGTTCAGCGCGCCGACGTGAGCGAGGTCCGCCCCGCGGACGCCATCGACCCGGTCTACGGGCGCACGCTTCGGGAGGCGGTGGCCGCAGGGGTGGAGGTCCTGGCCTACCGCGCCCGCGTGAGCCTCGCGGGCATCGAGCTCACCGACCGGGTTCCCGTGGTCTGCGAGTGAGCGAGCCGGGAGCGGCCTCGCCCGGGGGCGGTCAGGGGGTCTCGGCCGGTGGCCGCCGCCAGGTGCCCGACTTGCCCCCCGATTTCTCCAGCAGGCGGATGTCGGTCAGGGTCATCCCCCGGTCGACGGCCTTGCACATGTCGTATACGGTGAGCAGGGCCACCTGCACCGCGGTGAGGGCCTCCATCTCCACGCCGGTGGGGCCGACCGTCTCGGCCCGGGCCCGGCAGTGGACCGATGGCGGGTCGTCGTGGGGCTCGAGGTCGAGCTCGACCCGGGTGAGGGCGATGGGGTGGCAGAGTGGGACGAGGTCGGCGGTCCGCTTGGAGGCCATGATCCCCGCCACCCGGGCCACGCCGAGCACGTCGCCCTTCTTGTGGCCGCCCTCGACGATGAGGCGCAGGGTGGCGGGAGCCATCCGGATGGTGCCCTCGGCGACGGCGACTCGGTGGGTCGCAGGCTTGGGGCCGACGTCGACCATGTGGGCCTCGCCCGCGTCGTTGAAATGGGTCAGCTCGCGCATACTCATGTGCCTTGCGGTGCGGGGCATACTGGACACCCCGGGGGGCAGCCCTCGGCGGGGCGGGAGGAGGTGAGGGTGGCGATCACGGTACGGTACTTTGCCAGCCTGAAGGAACGGATGGGAAGGGCCGGGGACTCCCTCGGGCCGGGGACCGTCGGCACGGTGCGGGAGGTCTGGGAGCAGGTCGGCGGCGGGCCCCTGCCGCCCCACACGCTCGTGGCGGTCAACCTGGAGTACGTCGACCTCTCGCACCCGGTGCGCGACGGCGACGAGGTGGCCTTCTTCCCGCCCGTCACGGGGGGCTGAGGCCATGCGGGTAGAGATTCGACCCACGCCCTTCGACCCCTGGGCCGAGCTCGCGGCCTGGACCTCGCCGGCCGGGGAGGGAGGCGCGGGCAATTCCGGCGCCACGGCGGTGTTCATGGGCACCACCCGCGATTTCAACGGTCCCCATGCCGTGCGGGAGATGACGCTCGAACACTACCCGGGGATGACCGAGCGCTACCTCGAGCGCATCGCGGGGGAGGCCACGGAGCGCTGGGGGCTTCTCGACGTGCTCGTCGTGCACCGGGTGGGACACCTGCTGCCCGGGGACCCCATCGTCCTCGTGGCCGCGCGGTCGGCCCACCGGGGGCCCGCCCTGGATGCCTGCCGCTACCTCATCGAGGAGCTGAAGCATCGGGCGCCCCTGTGGAAAAAGGAGGTGACCCCCGGGGGCGAACGCTGGGTGGAGAGCAACACGCCCGGGTGACCGGAGGGGCCGCTGGGGCCCGGGTGGCCCGGGGCGTCGCCCCGCCGCGGGGCGTGGGGCTCAGTCCGCCAGCGCCCTTAGAACGTGGTCCCCCAGGCGCGCGCGCGCCGGCGCCGCGAGGGGCTTGCCGTTCCCGTCCGTGACGTAGAAGAGGTCCTCGACCCGTTCCCCGAAGGTCGCGATACGGGCGCTGTGCAGGCTCACGCCGCTCTCGCTCAGGGCGACGGCGATCCGCGCCAGCACGCCCGGCCGGTCGGTGGCCGTCACCTCGACGACGGTGCGTCCGGCGACGTCGTCCCGGTACCGGACCTCGGTGGCCACCGGGAAGTGCCGCAGGCGGCGGTGCGCCCTGCGGCTCACCGGAGCCGGCGGGCCGGAGATGGCGGCGAGCTCCCGGCGCAGGGTCTCCGAGACCTCGCGCAGGCGCTCCGGGTCCGTGAGGGGCCCGCCGTTCTCGTCGAGCACGATGAAGGTGTCCAGCACCGTGCCGTTGCGGGAGGTGGCGATCCGGGCGTCCTGGATGTCGAGGCCGAGCCGGTCCATCACCGTGGTCGCGGTCGCGAAGAGATAGTCCCGGTCGCGGGTGAGGACGAAGACTTCGGTGCCGCCGCGCCGGCTGCGGGGGCTGACCTCGACCAGGGGAAAGTCCTCGGGCGAGCTGTAGAGCACCGCTCGCGTGTGGCGCGCGATCTCCTCCGGCGAGTGGCGCAGGAAATAGTCCTCCGGCAGCCCGCCCCAGAAACGCGCGACGCGCACGTCGGTGCGCCGGAGCTCGGTCAGCCGTCCCCACGCCTCGTCCCTCGCCTCGGCGACGAGCTCGGCCTTGTCCACCGGGTTTTCGAGCCCACGGCGCAGGGCGCGCAGCGTGGCCTCGTAGAGCTCGAGGAGCAGCGCTGCCTTCCAGCCGTTCCAGACCCTGGGGCTGGTGCCGCGGATGTCGGCGACCGTGAGCACGTAGAGGTAGTTCAGGTGGACCTCGTTGCCCACGAGCCGTGCGAAGCGGTCCACGACGGCCGGGTCCGTGATGTCCTCGCGCCGGGCCGTGCCCGACATCGTCAGGTGGTGACGCACCAGCCAGGCCACCAGGCGCGCGTCGTGGGCGCTCAGGTCGTGGCGCAGGCAGAACTGCAGCGCATCCCCCGCGCCGAGCTCGGAGTGGTCCCCGCCGCGCCCCTTGGCGATGTCGTGGAACAGCGCCGCGAGGTAGGCCAGCTCCGGCTTCGGTAGGGCCTTCATCGCCTCCACGGCGCGGGGTGTCTCCTCGATGCCCCCCCCGGAGGCGAGGCGGCGGAGGTTGCGCACCACCGCGAGCGTGTGCTCGTCGACCGTGTAGACGTGGAAGAGGTCGTACTGCATCTGGCCCACGATGGCCCCGAACGCGGGGACGTACCCGGCGAGCACGCCGTAGCGGTGCATGGCGCGCAGGGCGTGGGTCACGCCCCGGGGCTGGCGCAGGATCTCGAGGAACAGGCTGCGATTGCGGATGTCGGCGCGGAAGGTGTCGTTGATGAGGTGGCGGTGGTCGCGGATGAGACGGATGGTGGAGGCGCGCACCCCCCGCAGGCTCGGGTTCTGCTGCAGGACCAGGAACACCTCCAGCAGCGCGAACGGGTAGCGCTCGAAGAGGCGCTCGGCGGTGGCCTCCACGTACCCGCCGCGCGCACGGAAACGGGAGTTGATCGGCGTGGTCCCGCCCGGCTCGTCGGCCGTCAGGATGGCTTCCCGGAAGAGTTGCAGCAGCAGCTCCGCGAGGCGGTCGATCTCGCCGATCGCCCGGTAGTAGTCCTTCATAAAGCGCTCCACGCCGAGCTGGTGGCCGTCGTCGCGGTAGCCGAAGGACTGCGCCAGGGCGCGCTGATGGTCGAACAGCAGGCGGTCCTCGCGCCGCCCGGTCAGGTCGTGCAGGCCGAAGCGCACGCGCCACAGGAAGTCGCGCGCCTCGATGAGCGTGGCGTGCTCGCTGCGGCTCAGGAACCCGGTGCGGACCAGGTCGCCGAGGTCGTTCGCGCCGAAGTGCCGTTTCAGGACCCAGCCGATGAGCTGGACGTCGCGCAGGCCTCCGAGGCCCTCCTTGACGTTCGGTTCCAGGTTGTAGACGGCGTCGTCGAGCCTGGCGTGGCGTCCCTGCTGCTCGGCGAGCTTTGCGGCGAAGAACTCGGCGCTCGGCCAGACGCGCTCGCGCCCCGTCGCCTCGCGCATCCCCTCGAAGAGCGCCGGCGAGCCGGCGAGGTGGCGCGCCTCCATCAGGTTCGTGACCACAGTGAGGTCGGCGCGGGCCTCGCGCGCGCAGTCCTCCACGGTGCGCACGCTGTGCCCCACCTCGAGGCCGACGTCCCAGAGCAGGGTGAGGTAGCGCTCGACCTCGCCCGCGCAACGCTCCCGGCAATCGGGCTCGATCACGACCGTGACGTCGATGTCGGAGGACGGGAAGAGCTCGCGCCGCCCGTAGCCCCCCACGGCCACCAGCGCCGCCGCCCCGGCGTGGGGACCCAGGACGTGGTCCCACAGGCCCGTCAGGACCTGGTCGGCCAGGTCCGAGGTCTGGTGCAGCCGCTCGCCCACGGCGAGCCCGGCCTGGTAGCGGAGTTGGATCTCCCGGCGTGCGCCCCTCAGGGCCTCGCGCAGGCCGGCGGCGAGGCGGGCCGCCGGCAGCGCCGACGCGAGCGCCCGCACGTCGAGGGGGGGGGCGCCGCTGGGGGTGTCGTCGTCGGGGGCGGGCCCGCCCTCGCTCACAGGCTCTCGTCCGAGCGCAGCGTGAGCACCTCGCAGCCCTCGGGGGTGACCACCACCGTGTGCTCCCACTGGGCCGAGAGGCTGTGGTCCTTGGTGACGACCGTCCAACCGTCGGGCAGCACCTTCACCTGGCGTTTGCCCGCGTTCAGCATGGGCTCGATCGTGAACGTCATGCCGGACTGCAGTACGAGGGAGGACTTCGGGTCGTCGTAGTGCAGCACCTGCGGGTCCTCGTGGAACTCCCGGCCGATCCCGTGCCCGCAGTACTCGCGCACGACGCTGCAGCCGTTCGCCTCCGCGTGGCGCTGGATCACCCGTCCGATCGAGCGTAGGGACGCGCCGGGGCGGACCTGGGCGAGGCCGAGAAGCAGGCACTCCCGGCTCACCTGGGAGACCCTGCGGGCCTGCACGGAGACGTCGCCGATGAGGAACATCTGGCTCGTGTCCCCGTAGTAGCCGTCCTTGATGACGGTCACGTCGATGTTGACGATGTCCCCGCCGCGCAGCACGCGCTCGCCGGGGATGCCGTGGCAGACCTGCTGGTTCACCGAGGTGCAGATCGACTTCGGGAACCCGTGGTAGTTGAGCGGCGCCGGCACGGCGCCCTGCACCCTCACGATGTGGTCGTGGCAGACCCGGTCGAGCTCGGCCGTGGTGACGCCCGCCTGGACGTGGGGCGCCACGACCTCGAGCACCTCGGCGGCGAGGCGCCCGGCGACGCGCATCTTCTGGATCTCCTCGGGGGTCTTGATCGTGACGGCCATGGGTCTCGGGTCTCGGGCTGGCGCGGCAGGCCGATTGTCGCCACAAGGGGCGCTATGGTATAAACCGGCGCCCCGTAAAGGCAAACCGAGGCCCGGGCTCGGCATCGAGCAGCGGGCCGAAACGACTCACACGTGCCGTCACGTGCGCCGGGGTGCCCCGTGGCTCAAAGCCCGGGGTTGGCGCGCGGGGCGCGTGGAGGCTCAACCCGACCCGCGAGGACGAATCCGATGGCAGCAGTGACGATGCGCGACATGCTGGAGGCCGGCGTGCACTTCGGCCACCAGACCCGGTTCTGGAACCCCAAGATGGCGCCCTTCATCTTCGGCGACCGCAACCGGATCCACATCATCAATCTCGAGAAGTCCCTTCCTCTCTACCTCGACGCCGTGAACTTCTGCGGCCGCATGGCCGCGAACAACGGCATGATCCTGTTCGTCGGCACCAAGCGCTCGGCCCAGGACGCGGTGCGCGAGGCGGCGCAGCGCTGCGGCATGCCCTTCGTGAACCGGCGCTGGCTCGGCGGCATGCTCACGAACTTCAAGACCGTCAAGCAGTCCATCGCCCGGCTGAAGGAGCTGTCGGCGATGATGGAAGACGGCAGCGTGGACCGCGTGAACAAGAAGGAAGGCCTGCTGCTGCGGCGCGAGCTGCAGAAGCTCGAGGCCAGCCTCGGCGGAATCAAGGACATGGGCGGGCTCCCCGACGCGCTGTTCGTGATCGACGTGGGGTTCGAGAAGATTGCCATCAGCGAAGCCGCCAAGCTCGGGATCCCGGTGGTGGGCGTGGTGGATACCAACAACAGCCCGGACGGCGTGGACTACGTCATTCCCGGCAACGACGACGCGATTCGCTCGATCCAGCTCTACGTGGGCGGCGTCGCCGACGCCATCATCGACGGGCGCGATCGGGCCCAGGCCGTTCTGACGGGCAAGCCCGAGGAGGCGGACGAGGGCTCCGCGCGGCGGCCGGCCCGGCGCCGCCCGGCGGCGGCACGCCCGCCCGTGCGCGGCGCGGCAGGAGACGCGGCGGAGCCGGATTCGGCTGCCGACGACTTGGCCGCGGAAGCCGCCGCAGGGGGTTGACGGACGCCCGGGGGCTCCGAGGGGCCTGCCGGGTCGGATTCCACGTCCGCGGGAGGACCCCCTCCCGCGCGGATAGCGAGGCCTGTTCCTATGGAAATCAACGCAGCACTCGTGCGCGAGCTGCGCGAGCGGACCGGCGCCGGCATGATGGACTGCAAGAAGGCGCTGGTGGAGGCGAAGGGCGACATCGAGGCCGCCGTGGAGTTGATGCGCAAGTCCGGTGCGGCAAAGGCGGACAAGCGCGCCGGCCGGGTCGCGGCCGAGGGTGTGGTGACCCTCGAGACGTCGCCGGGCGGCGCTGCCGTTGCGATGGTCGAGGTCAACAGTGAGACCGACTTCGTCGCCAAGGGCGACGAGTTCCAGACGTTCGCCCAGGAGGTGGCCGCCGCGGCGCTCGCGGCCGCGCCCGCGGACGTGGACGCCCTGGGCGCGGTGGCGTTGCCGGGGCGCAGCGGGCTCACCGTGGAGGAACGCCGGCGCGAGCTCATCGCCAAGATCGGCGAGAACATGAACGTGCGCCGCGTCTATTGGCGTGAGGGTGGGGCGGGGGTGCTCGGTGTCTACCGGCACGGAACCCGGATCGGGGTCGTCGTGCACCTGGAAGGCGGTGACGCCGCGCTCGCGAAGGACATCGCCATGCACGTGGCGGCCAGCCGCCCGGTGGCGATCGACGCCGCGGGGCTGCCGGCGGAGCTGGTCGCCAAGGAGCGGGAGATCTACCTCGCCCAGGCCCAGGAGAGCGGAAAGCCCGCGGACATCGTCCAGAAGATGGTCGAGGGGCGGGTCAAGAAGTTCATGCAGGAGGTGACGCTCCTCGGTCAGCCGTTCGTCAAGGACCCCGAGACGACCGTCGCCCAACTCCTGGCCAAGCACAAGGCGCGGGTGCTCGCCTTCGAGCGTTTTGCCGTCGGCGAGGGCCTGGAGAAGAAGTCGGGCAACTTCGCGGAAGAGGTCATGGCCCAGGTGGGTCGTTGACGCGCCCCGGCCCCTGCGAGGACGGAGCGTGATGGAAGCGAAGATGGAGCAGGGGACGGGTTCCACGGCCTATCGCCGGATTCTGGTCAAGCTGAGCGGCGAGGCGCTGATGGGCGAGGGGGAGTGGGGGATCGACCCGCTCGTCCTCGCCCGCGTGGCGCGGGCGGTGGGGGAGGTCCGGGCGGCGGGCGTCGAAGTGGCCCTGGTGATCGGCGGGGGCAACATCTTCCGGGGTGCGGCGTTGGCGGCCTCGGGGCTCGACCGGGTCACGAGCGACCACATGGGCATGCTGGCCACGGTCATCAACGCCCTCGCCCTGCAGGACTCGCTCGAGCGCACCGGTCTGTTCGTGCGCGTGATGTCCGCCATCCGGATCCAGGAGGTCTGCGAGGACTACATCCGGCGCCGGGCGGTACGCCACCTGGAGAAGGGGCGGGTGGTGGTCTTCGCCGCGGGGACCGGCAACCCGTTCTTCACCACCGACTCCGCGGCCGCCCTGCGCGCGGTCGAGGTGAACGCGGACCTCATGATCAAGGCGACCAAGGTCGACGGGGTGTTCTCCGACGACCCGGTTCGCAATCCCTCGGCCCAGCGGTACGATTGGCTCGGATACGACGAGGTGATCGAGCGCAAGCTCAAGGTGATGGACGCCACCGCCGTCGTCCTCTGCCGTGACCACGGCCTGCCGTTGCGGGTGGTGGACATGAACCAGCCCGGTGTGCTGATGCGTGTCGTCTCCGGGGAGCCGGTGGGGACCCTGGTGAGCGCGACACGCCCCGGCGCCTGAGTACGTGGAGAGAGTTCCATGACGATCAACGACGTCACCACCGATGCCAAGACCCGGATGACGCGGAGCATCGACGCCCTGCGCCAGGAGCTGAGCAAGGTCCGCACGGGGCGGGCACACCCGAGCCTGCTGGACCACGTCCGGGTCTCCTACTACGGGTCCGACATGCCCCTCAACCAGGTGGCGAACGTGTCGGTCCAGGATGCCCGGACCCTGGGGGTCTCGCCGTACGACAAGGGGATGGTCAGCGCGGTCGAGAAGGCCATCCGGGACTCGGACCTGGGACTCAACCCGGTCACCGCGGGGACCCTCATCCGGGTTCCGTTGCCGGCCCTGACCGAGGAACGTCGCCGGGACCTGATCAAGGTCGTACGCCACGAGGCCGAGGCGGCTCGGGTCGCGGTGCGCAACGTCCGCCGGGAGGCCAACCACGCGCTGAAGGAGCTCGTCAAGGAGAAGCTGGTCTCCGAGGACCAGGAGCGGCGGGCCGAGGAAGAGGTCCAGAAGCTGACCGACCGGTTCATCGCAGAGGTCGACAAGGTCCTGCAGGCGAAGGAATCGGACCTGATGGAAATCTGAGGTCGGGCCCCGCCATGCCAGTCGTCGAGCAGACCGCCCGGCGCGAGAAGCGGGTTCCGAGGCACGTCGCCATCATCATGGACGGCAACGGCCGCTGGGCCGAGCGCCGTCACCTTCCCCGGTTTGCCGGCCACAAGGCCGGCGTGGATGCCCTGAGGGCCGCGGTCGAGACCGCGGGCCGGCGCGGTGTGAAGGTCCTCACCGTCTTCGCTTTCAGCAGCGAGAACTGGCGCCGGCCTGAAGAGGAGGTCGGCCTGTTGATGGGGCTGTTCCTGACCGCGCTCGAGCAGCGGGTGCAGGAGCTCCACGAGAACAACGTCCGCGTGCGGGTCGTCGGGGAGCGCACCGCGTTCAACGCGAAGCTCCAGGAGCGTATCGACGAGGCGGAACGCCTGACCCTGGCGAACGATGGGCTGCAACTGATCATCGCGGCCAATTACGGGGGGCGCTGGGACGTGGTCCAGGCCGCGCGGCGGGTGGCCGAGGAAGTGCATTCCGGCACGCTCACCCCTGGGCAGGTCGACCTCGAGGCCTTCGCCTCCCACCTCTGCCTCCACGGCGTGCCGGAGCCGGACCTCTTCATCCGGACCGGGGGGGAGCGGCGGATCAGCAACTTCCTGCTCTGGGACCTCGCCTACACGGAGCTCTATTTCACGGACACGCTCTGGCCCGACTTCGACGCCGAGGCTCTCGACCAGGCCCTCGCCTCTTACGCGGCCCGCCAGCGGCGGTTCGGGAAGACGGGGAAACAGGCCGAGCAGGGCGAAGGCGAGCACGGCTGAAGGCCGACGGTGAGCGGTCTGAGACAGCGCGTCCTCACCGCCGTGGTCCTGGGGCTCGGTGCGCTCGCGGCCATCTTCTGGCTTCCGACCCCTGCATTCGCCACCGTCACCGCGGGGGTGGTCCTCGCGGGGGGCTGGGAGTGGTCGCGGCTCGCCGGCTGGACCGACGCAGCCCACCGCTGGGTCTTCCTGCTCGTGCTCGCTGCGGTCCTCGGGGCGGCGGCACTCCTCGTGCACCGGGGCGGGCTCGCCCTCGTACTGTTCGCGGGGGCCCTCTGGTGGCTCGCCGCCCTGGGCCTGGTGTTGCGCTACGAGCGATCCGGCACAGGGCTCCCGGCCTCGGCAGGGCTGCGGGCGCTGGCCGGTCTCCTGACGCTGGTGCCGGCCTGGCTGGCCCTGGTGGCGTTGCACGGGCAGGGGGCGCGGGGACCCGCGTGGGTCTTCTTCCTGGCCGCCCTGGTGTGGCTCGCGGACATCGGAGCCTACTTCGCGGGACGGCGCTGGGGCCGCCGGCGCCTCGCCGTCCGGGTGAGCCCGGCGAAGAGCTGGGAAGGGGTCGTTGGCGGCACGCTGGCCGCGCTCGCGTGGACCCTCACCGCCGCCCTCGTGGCGGGGCTGCCGCCCGCGCGGTGGCCCGCCCTGCTGCTGGTGGCGGCGGGCACCGTGGCCGCGTCGGTGCTGGGTGACCTGACCGAGAGCCTCTTCAAGCGCGAGGCCGGGGTCAAAGACAGCGGCGACCTGTTGCCGGGCCACGGCGGCGTTCTGGACCGCATCGACAGCCTGACCGCGGCGGCGCCGGTCTTCCTGCTGCTCGTGCACTGGGCCGGGGGGCCGCCGTGAAGGGCGTCGCTGTCCTCGGCGCGACGGGCACCATCGGCCTGAACACCCTGGATGTCGTCGCCCGCCACCCGGACCGCTTCCGCGTCGTGGCCCTCACGGCGAATACCGACGACGCCCGGCTCGCCGAGCAGTGCGAGCGCTGGACGCCTGCCTTCGCGGTCATGGCCGACGCGGACGCGGCCCGGCGCCTCGCGCAGCGCCTCAGCGCCTCGGCACCGACGGTCCAGGTGCTCTCGGGCGTCGCGGGTCTGGAGACCGTCGTCCAGTTGCCCGAGGTCTCCAGCGTGATGGCCGGGATCGTCGGTGCCGCAGCCTTGCTCCCGACGCTTGCCGCGGCGCGCGCAGGAAAACGCATACTGCTCGCCAACAAGGAAGCGCTTGTGATGTCGGGGCGCCTGTTCCTGGACACCGCGCGCCGCCACGGTGCCGAGGTCCTGCCCATCGACAGCGAGCACAACGCCATCTTCCAGTGCCTGCCGCCCGACTACGGCCGCGGGTTGGATTCGGTCGGCGTGCGCCGTATCCTGCTGACCGCGTCGGGGGGGCCGTTCCGCACCCGCACGCTGGCGAGTCTCGCTGCGGCGACGCCGGAAGAGGCCTGCGCCCACCCGAACTGGGTGATGGGGCGCAAGATCTCGGTGGACTCGGCCACCATGATGAACAAGGGCTTGGAGGTGCTCGAGGCCTGCTGGCTGTTCGGCACCACTCCCGATCGGGTCGAGGTCCTGGTGCATCCCCAGAGCGTCATCCACTCGATGGTCGAATACCAGGACGGCTCGGTGCTGGCGCAACTCGGGAACCCCGACATGCGTACCCCCATCGCCCACGCGCTGGCCTGGCCCGAGCGCATCGGATCGGGCGTCGCAACCCTGAACCTGGTGTCCATCGGGCGGCTGGATTTCGAGCCCCCCGACCCGGACCGCTTCCCCTGCCTGCGGCTCGCCCGCGAGGTGGCGGGGGCGGGCGGCACGGCCCCCGCGATCCTCAACGCTGCCAACGAGGTCGCCGTGGAGGCCTTTCTCGGCCGCCGGCTGCGCTTCACGGACATCCCGCGCGTCATCGAGGCGGCCCTGTCGGCCCTGCCCGCGCGTCCGGCCGAGGAGCTCGGCGTGATCCTCGATGACGACCGGAGGTCGCGGGAGTTTGCCCTCGCCGTCGTGCGCCGGCTCGAGCCCGGGCCCGCCTGAGCCATGGAAGCGCTCTCCAGCCTCGTCTGGTTCCTGGTGGCGCTCGGCATCCTCATCACGGTGCACGAGGCCGGCCACTTCGCGGTGGCCAAGCGGCTGGGCGTGAAGGTGCTGCGATTCTCCCTGGGCTTCGGGCGGCCGCTGTGGATGCGCCGGTACGGGCCGGACCGCACCGAGTACGTCGTGGCGGCCCTGCCGCTCGGCGGCTATGTCAAGATGCTCGACGAGCGGGAAGGGCCCGTGGCAGCGGGGGAGAGGGGGCGGGCCTTCAACCGCCAGCCCCTGTGGGTGCGGTTCGCCGTGGTCGCGGCGGGCCCGGCCGCCAACTTCGCCTTTGCCCTGTTCGCCTACTGGCTGATGTTCGTCGTGGGCGTGACGGGCCTGCGGCCGCTCGTCGGCTCGGTCGAGGCGGGCTCCCCGGCAGCGGGAGCGGGCCTCAAGGCAGGGGACGAGGTGCTGGCCGTCGCCGGTGAGCCCATCGTGAGCTGGGACGGGGTGCTGCAGGGGCTCATCGACGCGGCCCTCGACGGCACGCCCGTCCTGCTGGAGGTGCGCCGCAGCGGTGGGGCCACGCGGGAGGTGGAGCTGGATCTCCGGGGGACCGAGCTCGAGGAGCTCGCCGCCGGCTCGGTCCTCGAGCGTCTGGGGGTGCGGCCGGCACGGCAGGAACTGGCCCCGGCGATCGGGAAGGTCGAGCCCGGTGGAGCCGCCGCCAGGGCCGGTCTGAGGCCCGGCGACCGGCTCACGAGCGCAGACGGCCAGCCCGTGGGGAACTGGCAGAGCTGGGTCGAGTACGTCCGTTCCCACGGGGGACGCGACATCGTACTGGAAGTGGAGCGCGAGGGCGCCACCGTCACCCTCGAAGTGCGTCCCGACCTGGTCGAGGGAGCGCAGGGGCAGGTGGGCCGGGTCGGCGCCGCGGTGCGGGTCGACGAGGACATCGAGGCCGCTTACTACACGACCGAACGGTATGGCCCCTTCGCGGCCTTCGGGCGGGCGGCGGCCAGGACCTGGGAGGTCTCCACGCTCACCCTGCGCATGATCGGCAAGATGCTGACCCTGCAGGTCTCGGTCGACAACCTGAGCGGTCCCATCAGCATCGCCCAATACGCGGGACACTCGGCGCGCGGGGGCCTCTCGCGCTTTCTGGAGTTCCTCGGGGTCGTCAGCGTCAGCCTGGCGGTCCTGAACCTGCTCCCGATTCCGCTACTGGATGGGGGGCACCTGATGTATTATCTGGTTGAACTGATTAAGGGTAGGCCCGTGTCCGAGGAAGTGCAGATGATCGGTCAGCGGGTCGGGCTCGCCATGCTCATCGGGCTCATGAGTCTGGCGTTCATGAACGACCTGGCGCGCGTGCTGGGTTAGACCGCGGTACCTCTGATCACGACATGACCTCGTTTGCCCGGGCTTTCCTCGCCCCGTTTCTCATCGCACTCTGGGTCTCGCCGGCCGCTCTGGCGGCGGAGAGCTTCGTGGTGCGCGACATCCGCGTGGACGGGTTGCAGCGGATCTCGGCCGGCACGGTGTTCAATTATCTTCCCGTCAAGGCCGGGGAGACCTTCGACGACGCGCGCTCCGCCGAGGCGGTGCGGGCCCTGTTCAAGACGGGATTCTTTCAGGACGTCACGCTCCTGCGCGAGGGCCAGGTGCTGGTCGTGAACGTCGTCGAGCGGCCGGCGATCGGAGAGATTTCCTTCTCCGGGAACAAGAATCTCGAGACCGACAAGCTCAAGGACTCGTTGAAGGAGGTCGGTTTCGCGGAGGGCCGCATCTTCGATCAGGCGATCCTCGATCGGGTGCAGCAGGACCTGCGCGAGCTCTACTTCTCCCAGGGCCGCTACGGTGTGAAGGTGGAGACCACGGTCACGCCCCTCGAGCGCAACCGCGTGGGCGTCAACTTCGACATCACCGAGGGAGACATCGCCCGGATCGAGCAGATCCGGATCGTCGGGAACCAGAGTTTCTCGGAAGACACGCTGCTCGACCTCTTCCAACTGTCGACGCCGACCTGGACCAGTTGGTTCACCAAGAACGACCAGTACTCGAAGCAGAAACTCTCGGGCGACCTCGAGGCGCTGCGCTCCTTCTACCTGGACCGCGGCTTCATCAACTTCAACATCGACTCGACGCAGGTCTCCCTGAGCCCGGACAAGAAGGACGTCTTCCTGACGGTCAACCTCTCCGAGGGTGATCGATACCGGATTGGCGAGGTCAAGCTTGCGGGGGAGCTCCCGGTCGCGGCGGACGAGCTCTCGAAGCTGGTGGGGATCCGGCAGGGCGCGGAGTTCTCGCGCAAGCAGGTGACCGAGACCAGCAGCAAGATCGCCGAGCGCCTCGGGGACGAGGGCTACGCCTTCGCGAACATCAACGCGATCCCGGACATCCAGGAGAAGACCAAGACGGTCAACCTGACCTTCTTCGTCGATCCGGGCAAGCGCGTGTACGTGCGCCGCATCGCCTTCAAGGGCAACGCCCGCACCTCCGACGAGGTCATGCGGCGCGAGATGCGCCAGATGGAGAGCGCCCCCATCTCGACGAGCAAGGTCAAGCGCTCCCAGCAGCGCCTGGAGCGGCTCGGCTTCTTCGAGGAGGTCAACGTGGAGACCCCGGCCGTCGCCGGAACCACGGACGAGGTGGACGTCAATTACAGCGTGAAGGAGCGCCCGTCGGGCAACCTGATGGCGGGCATCGGCTATGCCCAGACCCAGGGCCTGATCTTCAACGCGAGCATCAGCCAGGAGAACTTCCTCGGCACTGGAAAGCGGGTCCAGCTCATCTTCAACAACAGCAAGGTCCTGCAGACCTACCTCTTTTCCTACACGAACCCGTACTGGACGGCGGACGGGGTCAGCCGTGGGTTCGACGTCTACAAGCGCAAGGTGGACGCCAACGACGCGAACATCAGCGACTACACCGCGGACCGCTACGGCGGCAACGTGCACTTCGGGATCCCGCTGACGGAGCACGACACCATCAACCTCGGGGTCGGCGGCGAGCACATCAAGATCAAGACCGGGACCTATCCCTCGAACGTCGTGCAGGACTTCCTGGATGAGGAGGGCGACGAGTACACCGTGGTCCCCGTCACGCTCGGGTACGCGCACGACACGCGCAACCGCGCGATCTTCCCCGACGAGGGCGGCATCACGCGGGTGAGCGGTGAGGTCGACATCCCCGGCGGGGACCTGTCGTACTACAAGCTGACGCTGCGCCAGGAGTGGTATCAGGCCCTCACCGAGCGGTTCACCTTCCACCTGACCGGCGAGGCGGCCTACGGGGACGGCTTCGGTGGCACCAAGAGCTTGCCGTTCTTCGAGTATTTCTACGCGGGCGGCATCCGCTCGGTGCGCGGTTTCCGGGACAACACGCTCGGTCCGCGCGACAACTACGACGACCCGACGGGCGGAAACTTCCGGGCCTATGCCTCGGCCGAGCTCCTGATGCCCATGCCTTTCGCGAAGGACTCGAAGTCCGTGCGGCTCAGCACGTTCGTGGACGCGGGCAACGTCTGGATCACGGACGACCAGGTCAGCACGGAGGACGAGGGGCCGATACGGTACTCGGCCGGCGTGGCGACGAACTGGTATTCTCCGCTCGGACCCATCTCCGTGAGCTTTGCGTGGCCCCTCAACAAGCAGAGCGGCGACGACACGCAGGTGTTCCAGTTCACTCTGGGTGCAATGTTCTGACGCTTACCGTCCGGACCGGAGAGGGTGGCCATATCGTGAGGTGTGCGCGCGGGGCCGCGGCGGCCCTCCTCTGCTTGGTGGGCACGAGCGCGATCGGCGCAGAGCTGCGCGTCGCCTACGTGAACATGACCAAGGTCCTGGAGGACGCTCCCCAGGCGACGGAGGCCTCGGCGAAGCTCGAGCAGGCGTTCTCGCCGAGGGAGCGCGAGATCGTCGCGCTGCAGCGCGAGGTGCGCGAGCTCGAGGAGCGGCTCCTGCGGGAGGGGCAGGGCATGACCGACGTGGCGCGCGGTGGCCTGGAGCTGGACGTGCGCAGCCGCAAGCGGGAGTTGAAGCGCCAGCAGGACGAGTTCCGGGAGGACCTGAACCTGCGCAAGAGCCAGGAGCTGGCGGCCATCCAGCGGCTTGTCATCGACGCCATCCAGGGGCTCGCGAAGCGCGAGGGCTACGACCTGGTGCTGAGCGAAGGGGTGATCTTCGCGAGCGGCCGCGTGGACGTCACCGACAGGGTCCTCGAGCGCCTGCGCCAGGCGGCCGAGCGCCGGGGCGGGAACTGAGGGGGCCGCCGTGGGCCTGAGCCTCGGGGATCTCGCGCGCGCGATCGGGGCAGAGCTGTCAGGGGAGCCCGGGCTCGTCGTCGAGCGCGTGGCGACCCTGCAGGGCGCGGACGGTGCCTGCGTCAGCTTCCTCGCCAATCGGCAGTATCGCCGTCTCCTCGGCTCCACCCGGGCCGCCGGGGTGATCCTCTCTGCCGAGGACGCACCGGCGTGTCCGGTGGCGGCCCTGGTGATGGAGAACCCCTACCTCGGGTACGCTCGGGCGGCTGCGCTGCTCGGGCCCCAGGACAGGCCGCGCAGCGGCGTGGACGCGATGGCGTGGGTGAGCCCCGAGGCGCGGGTGCACGAGACGGCCTGGGTCGGCCCGCACGCCGTGGTCGAGGCCGGGGCGGAGGTCGGTCCCCAGGCGCAGGTGGGGCCGGGCTGCGTCGTGGCCGAGGGGGCCGTGGTGGGCGCGGGCACGCGGCTCGTGGCGAACGTGACCATCGGTGCGCGGGTGAGGCTCGGCGCGCGGGTCCTGGTCCACCCCGGGGCGGTCCTCGGGGCGGACGGCTTCGGGTTCGCCCACGCGGGCGGCGCCTGGGTGAAGATCCCCCAGCTCGGCTCGGTGGTGATCGGCGACGACGTGGAGATCGGGGCCAACACGACCATCGACCGGGGCGCCCTGGACGACACGGTCGTCGAGGACGGGGTGAAGCTCGACAATCAGATCCAGGTCGGGCACAACTGTCACATCGGGGCGCACACCGCCATCGCGGGCTGCACCGGCATCGCCGGCAGCGCGCACATCGGGCGCCACTGCATGATTGGCGGTGGGGTCGGCGTGAACGGCCACATCGAGATCTGCGACGGGGCGGTGATCTCGGGCCGGTCCGTGGTCTATCAGTCGATCACGAAGCCCGGCCAGTACGCCTCGGGCGTGCCCCTGCTGCCCCAGGAGACGTGGGCACGGACCTTCCAGCGATACCGCCAGCTGGAGGACCTCGCCCGCCGGGTCAAGCGGCTCGAGCAGGAAGCATCGGCGCGGGCGGCCTTTTCGGGAGCGGAGGAGGAACAGTGAGCGATTCGGGCTCCAGAGCCATGGACATCCACGAGGTGCGCCGGTACCTGCCGCACCGCTACCCCTTCATGCTGATCGACCGCGTCCTCGACTACGTCCCGGGGGAGTACCTCACGGCGATCAAGAACATCACCTACAACGAGCCCCAATTCACCGGGCATTTTCCCGAGCGACCCATCATGCCGGGTGTCCTCCTGATCGAGGCGATGGCCCAGGCGGCCGGGATCCTGGCGCAGGTGAGCACCGGGGTGCGCGTCGACGACCGTCACCTGTACTACCTCGTGGGCGTCGACAACGCGCGCTTCAAGCGCCCGGTGGAGCCCGGCGACCAGGTCGTCCTGCGGGCAGAGCTCCAGCGCGCGATCCGCGGGGTCTGGAAGTTCAGCTGCGAGGCCAGGGTCGACGGGCAGGTCGTCGCCAGCGCCGAGGTCATGTCGGTCCTGAAGGAAGTCGGCGACTGAGGCGTCGCCCATGATCCACCCGACGGCGGTCGTGGACCCCAGCGCCCGGCTGATGCCGGGCGTGAGCGTGGGGGCCTACAGCATCATCGGTCCTGAGGTCGAAATCGGGGAGGGGACCTGGGTCGGTCCCCACGTGGTCGTCAACGGCCCCACGCGGATGGGGCGCGACAACCGCATCTATCAATTCTCGTCCATCGGCGAGCAGGCGCAGGACAAGAAGTACTCGGGCGAGCGCACGTGGCTCGAGATCGGCGACCGCAACGTCATCCGCGAGTACTGCACCTTGAACCGGGGCACCGCGCAGGACGCGGGCGTCACCCGGCTCGGGGATGACAACTGGCTCATGGCCCACGTGCACGTCGCCCACGACTGCGTGGTCGGCTCGGGCACCGTCTTCGCGAACGGTGCGTCGCTCGCCGGGCACGTGCGGGTCGAGGACTACGCCATCCTCGGCGGGTTCGCCCTGGTCTACCAGTTCTGCCGCGTGGGGGCCCACAGCCTGTGCGCGTTCGGCAGCCACGTGCGCAAGGACGTGCCGCCCTTCGTGGTCGTGGCCGGCCAGCCGGCCGAGCCCCACGGGCTGAACACCGAGGGCATGCGGCGCCGGAAGGTGCCCCAGGACACCATCGCGGCGCTCCGCCACGCCTACAAGGTCCTCTATCGCGACGGCCTCACGCTGGAGGATGCCCGCGGCCAACTGGCGGAGCTCGCGGCGGCGACTCCCGACGTGGCCCGCTTCCTCGAGTTCCTGCAGGGGGAAAGCCGCCACGGGATCGTCCGCTGAGGCGGGGACCGTCTCGGGGGGTGCGCCCCCCCGGCTCGGCCTCGTCGCGGGCGAGCTGTCCGGCGACCTGATCGGGGCGGGGCTGTTGGGCGCGCTCGCGCGGCGGCTCCCGAGCCTTCGCTGCGAGGGGATCGCGGGGCCGCGGCTGCTGGCCGCGGGCTGCCAGGGCCTCTACCCCATGGAGCGGCTCTCGGTCGTGGGCCTGGCGGAGGTGGTCCGCCGCGTTCCGGAGCTTCTCAGGGTGCGCCGGCGCCTCCTCGCGCGCTGGGCCGCGAGTCCCCCCGGGGTCTTCGTCGGGGTCGACGCCCCGGACTTCAACCTGGGGCTGGAACGCCAGCTGCGCGCACGGGGTGTGCCCACCGTTCACTACGTCAGTCCCTCCGTCTGGGCGTGGCGGCGCTATCGGGTGCGCAAGCTGGCCCGCGCGGTGGACCGGCTGCTGGTCCTGTTCCCCTTCGAGGCCGACTTCTACGAGCGCCACGGGGTGCCGGTGCGCCTGGTGGGTCACCCGCTGGCGGACCAGATCCCCATGGAGCCGGACGCCGCCCGGGCGCGCCGGGAGCTCGGGCTGCCGGCCGGTGGTGAATGGGTCGCCCTGCTGCCCGGGAGCCGGCCGGGGGAGGTCGCGCGGCTCTCGGCACCGCTCCTCGGTGCTGCAGCCTGGCTGCGCGCCCGGCGCCCTGGGCTTGGTTTCCTGGTGCCTGCGGCGAGCCCGGAGACCCGGGTGCTCTTCGAGGCCGAGTGGCGCCGGGCGGGGGCGGACCTGCCCCTGCGGGTATTCGACGGCCTCGGCCGTACCGTCATGGCGGCGGCCGACGTGGTCCTGCTGGCGTCCGGCACCGCGGCCCTGGAGGCGCTCCTCCTCAAGCGGCCCATGGTCGTCACCTACCACGTGCACCCGCTGACCTACGCCCTGGCCCGGCGCCTGGTTCGGGTGGCGCACGTCTCGCTGCCGAACCTGTTGGCCGGCCGGGCGCTGGTGCCGGAGCTCCTCCAGGACCGGGCGACCCCCGAGCGGTTGGGGGCGGCCGTTCTCTCCTTCCTGGAGGACCCCGGGGCGAGGGCTAGCCTGCAGGAAACGTTTCGGGCGCTGCACCGCACCCTGCGCCTCGGCGCCGACGACCGGGCGGCGGAGGCGGTGCTCGAGCTCCTCGGGCAGGGGTGAGGGGCCGTGGGGGGGACGGTTCTCGTGGCCGGGGTCGACGAGGTGGGAAGGGGCCCGCTCGCGGGGCCCGTCGTCACCGCCGCCGTCATCCTCGACCCGGCCCGCCCCATCGCAGGGCTGCGCGACTCCAAGACCCTCGCACCGGCCCGCCGGGAGGCCCTGGCGCTCCTCGTTCGCGAGCGGGCGCTCGCCTGGGCGCTCGGGCGGGCAGAGGTCGAGGAGATCGACCGCTGGAACATCCTGCGGGCCACTCTGCTCGCCATGGAGCGCGCCGTACTGGCCCTGCCGGTCGCCCCGGACAGGGTGCTCGTGGACGGCAACCGCTGCCCCCGGGTGCCGTACCCCGTCGAGGCGATCGTCGGGGGCGACGGGCTGGTCGAGGCCATCAGCGCCGCGTCGATCGTGGCCAAGGTCGCCCGGGACGCGGAGATGGTCGAGCTCGAGGCCCGTTACCCGGGCTATGGGCTGGCGGGGCACAAGGGTTATCCGACCCGGGAGCACCTGGAGGCCCTCGCCCGGCTCGGCCCCGCGCCGGTCCACCGCCGCTCCTTCGGTCCCGTGGCCAGGGCGGCACGCACCGTCTGAGCGGGTGCCGGGCCCCTGGGTCTGAGCGCGCGCCCGGGGCTCCTGGCAAGCCTCTCCAGCTCCCTGGTAAGGTAGTCCGGTCATGTCCGCCCGATTCGTCCATCTTCGCGTCCACACCGAGTATTCCCTGGTCGACGGCCTGATCCGGGTGCCGGAGCTCGTCAAGGCGGTGCGGGCGGCGGGGATGCCCGCGGTGGCCGTCACCGACCAGAGCAACCTGTTCGGGATGGTCAAGTTCTACCGGGCGGCCCTCGCCGCCGGGGTGAAACCCGTCGTCGGGGTGGACCTCTGGCTGGAGAACCCCGCGGATCGGGCCCAGCCGCACCGGATGGTCCTGCTCTGCCAGGACGCCCGCGGCTACCGCAACCTCACCGAGATCATCTCGCGCAGTTACGTGGAGGGGCAGGTGGGCGGGGTGGCCACTGTCCAGCGCCGGTGGCTCGAGGACGCCAGCGAGGGCCTGATCGCGCTCTCGGGGGGCGCGGCGGGTGACGTGGGTCACGCCCTGGCGGCGGGGCGGGAGGAGGAGGCGGGGCGTCTGGTCGAGGACTGGCTGCGGGTCTTCCCCAATCGCTACTACCTGGAGGTGGAGCGGACCGGCCGCGACGGGGAGGAGGATTCCCTGCAGGCCACGGTGGGCCTTGCCCTGGCCCGGGGCGTGCCGGTGGTCGCCACGAACGACGTCCGGTTCATCGCCCCGGAGGATTTCGAGGCGCACGAGGCGCGGGTCTGCATCCACGACGGGCGTACCCTCGACGACCCGCACCGGGCGCGCCGTTACAGCGCCCAGCAGTATCTGCGCTCCGCGTCGGAGATGCAGGTGCTGTTCGCCGACCTGCCCGAGGCGCTGGAGAACAGCGTCGAGATCGCGCGCCGCTGCAATCTGGAGCTCGCGCTCGGAAAGACCTCGCTGCCCGCTTTCCCGGTCCCGCCCGGAGAGGGCGAGCAGGAGTACTTCGCGCGCCAGGCGCGCGAGGGGCTCGAGCGGCGCCTGGCGGCCCTCTTCCCCGAGGAGCAGGGGCGCGCCGCAGGCCGGGCGCCCTACGACGCGCGCTTGCAGGAGGAGCTCGGCGTCATCGCCCGCATGGGCTTCGCGGGCTACTTCCTCATCGTGGCCGACTTCATCCGCTGGGCCCGCGAGAACGACATCCCCGTCGGGCCCGGGCGCGGTTCCGGGGCCGGCTCGCTGGTCGCGTATTGCCTCGGGATCACCGACCTCGACCCGCTCGCCTACGACCTGCTGTTCGAGCGTTTCCTGAACCCCGAGCGCGTCTCCATGCCCGACTTCGACGTCGACTTCTGCATGGAGGGGCGGGACCGGGTGATCGAGTACGTGGCCGAGCGCTACGGCCGCGAGCGCGTCTCCCAGATCATCACCCACGGCAGCATGGCCGCGAAGGCGGTCGTGCGGGACGTGGGGCGGGTGCTGGGGTACCCCTACGGCTTCTGCGACCGCATCGCGAAGCTCATCCCCTTCGACCTGAAGATGACGCTCGACAAGGCCCTCGAGGACGAGGAGGAGCTGCGCCGGCGCTACGAGCAGGAGGAGGACGTGCGCGCCCTCATCGACCTCGCGAAGAAGCTCGAGGGGCTGGCGCGCAACGCGGGCAAGCACGCGGGCGGCGTGGTGATTGCGCCCTCGGTGCTCACCGACTTCACCCCGCTCTACTGCGAGCAGGGCTCGAGCGCGATCGTCACCCAGCTCGACAAGGACGACGTCGAAGCGATGGGGCTGGTGAAGTTCGACTTCCTCGGACTGCGCACCCTGACCATCATCGACTGGGCCGTGAAGACGGTGAATGCCCGGCGTCTGGCGCAGGGCGAGGGGCCCATCGACATCTCCCGGATCCCCATCGACGACCGGCCGACCTTCGAGCTCATCAAGCGCGCGGCGACGACGGCCGTCTTCCAGCTCGAGTCGCGCGGCATGAAGGACCTGGTCCGCAGGCTCCAGCCCGACTGTTTCGAGGACATCATCGCGCTGGTCGCCCTGTTCCGCCCGGGCCCCCTCCAGTCGGGGATGGTGGAGGACTTCATCGCCCGCAAGCACGGCAAAGCCCGGGTGGAATACCCGCACCCCGACCTCGCGCCCATCCTGAAGCCCACCTACGGCGTCATCCTCTACCAGGAGCAGGTGATGCAGATCGCCCGGGTCCTGGCTGGCTACACCCTCGGCGGGGCCGACCTGCTGCGCCGGGCGATGGGCAAGAAGAAGGCGGAGGAGATGGCCAAGCAGAGGGCGGTGTTCCTCGAGGGTGCCCGGGCGAGGGGCGTCGCCGGGGAGACCGCGGCCTATATCTTCGACCTGATGGAGAAGTTCGCGGGCTACGGGTTCAACAAGTCGCACTCGGCGGCGTACGCCCTGGTTGCCTACCAGACCGCCTGGCTCAAGGCCCGCTATCCCGCCGCCTTCATGGCCGCGACGCTCTCGGCGGACATGGACCGCACCGACAAGGTCGTGGGGCTCATCGACGAGTGCCGCCGGATGGGGCTCGCGGTGCTGCCCCCCGAGGTGAACGGCTGCGAATACCGCTTCACGGTCGCCGACGACCGGACCGTGCGCTACGGGCTGGGGGCCATCAAGGGCGTCGGTCAGGGCGCGGTGGAGGGGATCGCCGCCGAGCGCGTGGCCCACGGGCCGTATCGCGACCTGAGCGACTTCTGCGGGCGCTCGGACATGAAGCGCCTGAACCGGCGCACGCTGGAGGCCTTGATCCGCGCCGGGGCCATGGACGGGCTCGGGGCCAACCGCGCCTCCCTGACGGCCTCACTGCCCCGCGCGCTGCAGGCGGCGGCCCGCGCCGGTGAGGCGAGCGCCGCGGGCCAGACCGACCTCTTCGGCGGGGGCGGCGGGCAGGGGCCCGCGGCAGCGGCAGAGGTCATGCTGGAGGTTCCCGAGTGGCCGGAGGACCGGCGGCTCGAGGGCGAGAAGGAGACCCTGGGGCTCTACCTCACGGGCCACCCCATCGAGCGCTACGCCCAGGAGCTCGGCCAGTTCGTGTCCGGGCGCATCGCCGACCTGGCCCCCGGACAGGGGGGCACGGTGCTGGTGGCGGGGCTCTGCACCGAGGTCCGGGCCATCAACAGCCGGCGGGGGCGGATGGCGGTGGCGACCCTCGACGACCGCAGCGGGCGCCTCGACCTGGTGGTGTACTCCGAGCTCTTCACCCAGTGCCGCGAGGTCCTGGGGCCCGACCGGGTGCTGGTCGCCGAGGGCGAGCTGACACTGGACGAGCGCACCGGGGGGGCCTCCCTCATCGCGACCCGAGTTCAGGACCTGGACCAGGCCCGGGCCCTCTACGGAAAGCGCCTCCTCATCCAGCTCGACGCAGGGCCCTCCAGCGAGGGGATCCTCGCCGGGCTCGCCCCCGTGCTGAGGCCGTTCCAGGAGGGGCCGACGCCGGTGTACATCGAATACCGGCGCCCCGACGCGTCGGCCCGCCTGCGCCTCGGCGAGGAGTGGCGGGTGAGTCCGACGGAGAAGCTCCTGCGGAGCCTCGGGGAGCTGGCGGGGCCGGACCGGGTGCGCATCGAGTACTGAGCGCCCGGGTGTCGCCTTGCCATCGCTGGGGGTGGCGTTTAATGTCTGCGCTCTGCCCGCACGCGCAGGACGATTCCCCGGCATGAACCTGAACTTTCTCGACTTCGAGCAGCCCATCGCCGAGCTCGAGGCGAAGATCGAGGAGCTGCGCTACGTCGGCAAGGACGCGGAGCTCAACATCTCCGACGAGGTCGCGCGGCTCAAGAAGAAGAGCGACGACCTTACCCGGTCGATCTTCTCGTCGCTCTCGCCCTGGCAGGTCTCCCAGCTCGCGCGCCACCCCCAGCGCCCCTACACGCTGGACTACCTGGACCGGATCTTCACCGATTGGCAGGAGCTGCGCGGGGATCGGGCCTTCGCCGACGACCCGGCGATCGTCGGAGGGCTCGCCCGTCTCGACAAACAGCCCGTCGTGGTGATCGGGCACCAGAAGGGGCGCGACACGAAGGAGAAGATCCACCGCAACTTCGGCATGCCGCGCCCCGAGGGCTATCGCAAGGCACTGCGCCTGATGCAGATGGCGGAGCGCTTCCGCCTGCCGCTCATCACCTTCATCGACACGCCGGGCGCCTACCCGGGCGTGGGCGCCGAGGAGCGCGGCCAGAGCGAGGCCATCGCCCGGAACCTGTTCGTCATGTCGGAGCTGCGCACGCCCGTGCTTTGCACGGTCATCGGGGAGGGGGGGTCCGGGGGCGCGCTGGCCATCGGGGTCGGGGACCGGGTGCTGATGATGCAGTACGCGACGTACTCGGTGATCTCGCCGGAGGGCTGTGCCTCCATCCTCTGGAAGAGCGCGGAGAAGGCGCCCGATGCCGCCGAAGCCCTGGGGATCACCTCGGCCCGGCTGCTGGAGCTCGGTCTCGTGGACGGGGTGATCGAGGAGCCCCTCGGGGGGGCACACCGGGACGTGGGCGCGATGGCCACGGCCCTGCGCAACCGCCTGATCCAGGAGCTCGACCTCCTGAACGCCGTGCCGCTGCACGACCTCGTGGAGAGCCGCTACCGCCGGCTGAGGCAGTACGGGGCCTACCAGGGGTGAGAACCCGGCTCGCGCTCGCGCCGGGCGTCCCTAGGTGATGACCGTTGGCGCCTCGCGGTCGGTCCGCTCGCGGATGCCCGCGACGGCCTCCGCCGCGGCGACGAGGTCCGAGAGCGCCTCCTGGGTGTCCAGGTTCTGCCTGGCGGGGTCGGGCTCGTAGCGTTCCAGGTACACCCGCAGGGTGGCACCCTCGGTGCCGGTTCCGGAGAGCCGGAACACGATGCGCGACCCGTCCCGGAAACCGATGCGGATGCCCTGGCGCTCGCTCACGCTGCCGTCCACGGGGTCGGTGTACGCGAAGTCGTCCGCGTACTGCACGGGGCGGCCCCCGAGACCCTCGGCGGGCAGCGCCGGGAGCCTCCCGCGCAGGTCCCGCATCAACCCCTCGGCGCGCTCCGGGTCGATCCCCTCGTAGTCGTGGCGCGAATAGTAATTGCGCCCGTAGGCGCGCCAGTGGGAGCGGACGATGGACTCCACCGACTCCCCGCGCACGGCCAGGAGGTTCAGCCAGAAGAGCACCGCCCAGAGTCCGTCCTTCTCCCGGACGTGGTCCGAGCCGGTGCCGAAGCTCTCCTCGCCGCACAGGGTGACCCGCCCGGCGTCCAGCAGGTTGCCGAAGAACTTCCAGCCGGTGGGGGTCTCGTAGGCCGGGATCCCGAGCCGTTCGGCCACCCGGTCGACCGCGGCGCTGGTGGGCATCGAGCGGGCCACCCCGCTCAGCCCCGCCCGGTACCCGGGCAGGTGGTGGGCGTTGGCCGCCATCACCGCGAGGCTGTCGCTCGGGGTGACGAAGAAGCCCCGCCCCAGGATCATGTTGCGGTCGCCGTCGCCGTCCGAGGCCGCCCCGAGGTGGGGGGCGCCCGGCCCGTTCATGGACCGCACCAGCTCCGCGGCGTACACGAGGTTCGGGTCGGGGTGTCCTCCGCCGAAGTCCTCCCGGGGAATGCCGTTCACCACACTGCCCGCCGGCGCTCCGAGGCGCCTCTCGAGGATCTCCGTCGCGTAGGGTCCGGTCACCGCGTGCATCGCGTCGAAGAGGACCGACAGCGCTCCCGAGCCGAGCGCGGAGCGGACCCGCTCGAAGTCGAACAGCGTCTCCATGAGCCCGGCGTAGGTCGCCACCGGGTCGACGACCTCCACGGTCAGGCCGCCGAGCTGCGTGTCCCCGAGGCGCCCCAGGTCCACCGCCGGCGCATCCGCGATCCGGTAGTCGCCGATCGCCTGGGAGCGCCGGTAGAAGGCCTCGGTGTATTTCTCCGGGGCGGGCCCGCCGTTCTCGATGTTGTACTTGATCCCGAAATCCCCGTCCGGACCGCCCGGGTTGTGGCTCGCGGAGAGGATGATCCCGCCGAAGGCCTTGCGCTCGCGGATCTCCGCGGACGCGGCGGGCGTGGAGAAGATCCCGTCGCGCCCGATGACCAGGCGTCCCACGCCGTTGGCGGCCGCCAGCCGGACGATGGTCTGGATCGCCTCGCGGTTGAGGTATCGCCCGTCCCCGCCCAGCACCAGGGTCTTGCCCCGCAACCCCTCGAGGGAGTCGAAGACCGATTGAACGAAGTTCTCGAGATAATGGGGTTGGCGGAAGACCTCGACCTTCTTGCGCAGGCCCGACGTTCCCGGGCGCTGCCCCGGAAAGGGCCGGGTCGGCACCGTGCGGATGTCCATGGTGTGCCCCCTGTGCGGCGTCCGCCGCGGCTCGGGTTACTGTAACCGTAACGGACTCGGCCGGGCCACCGGGGCGTGCTGCCAGGGGAGGGGTGCGGTGCGGTTCCACGGTATCGACGCAGGGGGAGGCAGGGTGGCGGGCAGAGAGCTCTCGTGTGTCGCGTTGGCCCGGGTCCTCGCGGAGTTGCCGCCGGCCCCGCGCTACCGGGTGGCGTTCAGCGGGGGGCTCGATTCCGCCGTCCTCCTCCACGCCCTGGCCGAGGTGCGCGGGGACCTCCCGGGGCCGCTCGAGGCCCTGCACGTGAACCACGGTCTGCACCGGGACGCGGGGCGCTGGGCGGAGCACTGCCGGCGGGTCTGTGCCGGGCTCGGGGTCCCCTGCCGGGTGGTGGCGGTGCCGGATGCCGTGGGCTCGGCCGGCGAGAGCCCGGAGGCGGCCGCGCGCGCCGCGCGCTACCGGGCCTTCGCCGAGGGGCTCGAAGCGGGCGACGCGGTGCTGACCGCCCACCACCGGGACGACCAGGCAGAGACCCTGCTCCTGCATCTCCTGAGGGGGAGCGGGCCCCGGGGGCTGTCCGCGATGCCGGTGCGCCGTCCGCTCGGTGCAGGCTGGCTGGTGCGCCCCCTCCTCGGATGGCCACGGTCGGCCCTGCGGGCCTGGGCCGAGGCCCGGGGCCTCGCCTGGCTCGAGGACCCCAGCAACCGGGACGAGCGCTTCGAGCGCAATTTCCTGCGCTGGCGGGTGCTGCCGCTGCTCGAGACCCGTTGGCCCGGTGCCGCAGGGGTCCTGGCCCGGGACGCCCTGCTGCAGGCCGAGGCGGCCTCGGTCCTCGAGGACCTGGCGCGGGGCGACGCGCAGGCTGCCCGCGGTCCCGGTGCGGGGACGTTGTCCGTGCGGGCCCTGCTCGAGCTTTCGCCGGCCCGACGGGTCGAGGCCTTGCGGGAGTGGTTGCGCCAGCGGGGCCTGCCGCCGCCCGGGAGCGCGCACCTGGACCACGTCGTCCGCGACGTGCTGGGCGCCCGGTGGGACGCCGAGGCCCGGGTCGCCTGGCCCGGCGTCGAGGTCTGGCGTTACCGGGACACGCTCGCGGCGCTGCCCCCGGCGCCGGTGGTCTCCGCGGCGCAGGTCTGGGACTGGCGGCCGCCGGCCCCGCTCGCGCTTCCGGCCGGCACGCTCAGCGCGACGGTGACCGTGGGCGAGGGGCTCGCCGCCGCGCGCCTCGCGGACGGCCCGCTGCAGGTCCGGCTGCGCACGGGCGGGGAACGCTGCCGCCTCCCGCGCCGGGGCCACACGAGCGCCCTGAAGAAACTGCTGCAGGCCCACGGTGTCCCACCTTGGGTACGGTCCTGTCTGCCGCTCGTCTACCGGGGTGAAGAGTTGCTGGCCGTCGCCGATCTCTGGGTGTGCGAGCCCTGGGCCGCCGGTCCTGGTGAGGCCGGGTGGGCCCTGCGCTGGCAACGTCCGGCGGGCTGGCCGTGAGGGTCGCGGTCGCCGAGAATTCCACCACGGCCGCTGCGGTGGCCGCTGTTCGGGAACGAGGGGGTGTAACGTGGGGGGTAGAGGTTTCGATGCCGATGGGCGTCGCACGCGAGGCGCGGGGGAAATCGTGAGCGGGTGGCTCGGGTCGGCCCTGGTGTTCTGTCTCGTTGTCCTGGCGGGGCCCGCCGCGCGCGCCGAGCCCACGGACCCTGCGAGCGTTCTGGCGGGGGTGACGGACCGTCTGGTCCAGGAGGCGTCGCGTCACGGCCAGGAGTACCGGCGCGAGCCGGACCGCGCCCGGGCCCTGGCCGGGGAGCTGCTGGCGCCGCTGGTGGACTTCACCGGGATCGGGAGGCGGGTGCTGGGCGCCCACGGCCGGCGGGCGACCGCCGAGCAGCTCGACCGTTTCGCGGCGGAGTACCGGGAGTTCGTGGTCAACACCCTGGCCAGCGGCTTCGTGGAGCAGGTCGAGCGGGTCGCCCGCTATGGCCAGGGGGTGCGCTTCCTGCCCACTCGCTGGGGCGAGGGCCAGCGCACCGCCGCCGTGCGTGGCCGCGTCACCCTGGAAGGGGGCGTGCCGCTGGAAGTGGACTTCCGGGTCCGCGAGGTCGGGGGGGCCTGGAAGATCTACGACGTGCTGGTCGCGGGGGTCAGTCTCGTGCAGGCCAACCAGGCCGCGTTCGCGCGCGAGCTGGAGTCGGCCGGAGTCGAGGGCCTGACGGCCCGCCTCTCGACCCACAACCGCACGGTCGCCCCGGGCGAGGCGGGCCCCCGCGCCTGCTGCGGCTGAGCGGTGGCAGGCCTCTGGTTGCCGGTGGGTGGGCTCGAGGTCGATGACCCGGGCGCGGGCGACGTCCGCTGGCTCCTGAAGGGCGACTGGACCACCCGCGCGATCCCGGCGGTCGAGGCGGCGCCTGCCGCTCCTTCCCGCCGCCCGGTACGGGTCACGGTCCACGCGGCGGGGCTCACCGCCCTCGACACCGGCGGGGCCCTCCTGCTGCAGCGGCTGCTGGACGCCCTCGGCGGCTCGGGCCTGGCGGTCGACGTGACCGGGCTCACCCCGGCCCACCATCGGCTGCTGGAGCTCGTGCGCTCGCGCTCGGCGGCGGCCGGGTCACCGGTGCCGCCTGCGGCCCCCGAGCCGCGCGTGGAGGCGCTGGGGCGCCAGACCTGGCGGCACCTCTCCGAGGGTTGGGCCCTGCTCGGCTTCATCGGGGAGACCACCAGCGCGCTCGCCCGCGCCGTGGTCCGCCCGGCCCGCTTCCGGTGGCGGGCGCTCCTCGCGACGCTGCAGTCGGCCGGCGTGGAGGCCGTCCCCATCATCTCGCTGCTGGCCTTCCTCATCGGTGTCGTGGTTGCCTACCAGGGGGGCGTGCAGCTACGCGCCTACGGGGCGAACGTCTACGTGGTGGACCTGGTGATCCTGATGGTGCTGCGCGAGCTCGCGCCGATGATCGCCGCGATCATCGTGGCCGGGCGCACCGGCTCGGCCTTCACCGCCCAGATCGGGTCCATGAAGGTCCACGAGGAGGTGGACGCCCTGCGCACCATCGGCATCGACCCCGTGGAACTGCTGGTTGCGCCCCGGGTCGTGGGGCTCGTCCTCGCCCTGCCGCTGCTCACCGTGCTGGCCGGTGTGATGGGGGTGGCGGGCGGGATGGTCATGGCGGCGGGGCAGCTCGGCGTCGGGTTCCACGACTTCCTGCAGCGGGCGCCCCAGGCGGGCACCCTCTCCTCGTTCCTGGTGGGGATGAGCAAGGCCCCCGTCTTCGCGGCCGTCGTGGCCACCGTGGGGTGTTTCCAGGGCTTTCGCGTCGGCATGGGGGCCGACAGCGTGGGGCGGCACACCACGATGAGCGTCGTGCAGGCCATCTTCCTCATCATCGTGGCCGATGCGGCCTTTTCGGTCCTCTTCGGCTGGATGGGTGTCTGAGTGGGCGGGGCGCGCGAGGTCGTCGTCGAGGTCCGCGGGCTCACCACCCGGCTGGACGGAGTCACCGTGCACGAGGCCCTCGACCTGGACGTGCGCCGGGGTGAGGTGCTCGCGATCGTTGGCGGCAGCGGCACGGGCAAGACCACCCTCCTGCGGGCGATGGTCATGCTGCTCCGCCCGGCCGCGGGCACGGTGCGTCTGCTGGGCGAGGACGTGAGGGGCGCCTCACCGGCCGAGGCCTCCCGGCTGCGCGAACGCATCGGGGTCACCTTCCAGCACGGGGCCCTGTTCAGCTCCCTGAGCGTGCTGGAGAATGTGGCGCTGCCGCTGCGCGAGCACACGGCGCTGCCCCCGGCCCTGGTGCGGGACATCGCCCGGCTCAAGCTCTCGCTGGCCGGCCTCCCGGCCTCCGCCGCCGACAAGCAGCCCGGGGAGCTGAGCGGCGGGATGACGAAGAGGGCCGCGGTCGCCCGCGCCCTGGCGCTCGACCCCGAGGTCCTCTTCCTCGACGAGCCCACGGCGGGCCTCGATCCGGACAGCGCGTCGGCCTTCGACGAGCTGGTGCTGGACTTGCGCGACTCGCTCGGTCTCACGGTGGTGATGGTCACCCACGACCTGGACACGCTCTGGCGCACCGCCGACCGGGTGGCGTTCCTCGGCGAGCGGCGCGTGATCGCCCTCGACACGATGCGGGGCCTCTGCGGCCTGGACCATCCCCTGGTGAAGTCCTTCTTCGACGGGCCGCGCGGCCGCGCGGCGAGGGAGTGCGCGTGGAAGAGCGGGTAAACTACGCCCTGATCGGGCTCTTCGTCGTGGTGCTGAGCACGGTGTTCGTGGGGGTGGTCACCTGGCTCGCCGCCGCCGGCGACGAGAAGACCTACGACACCTACGTCGCCTACACGGCGGAGTCGGTGTCCGGCCTGAGCCCGAAGGCGGCGGTGAAGTACCGGGGCGTCGACGTGGGCAGGGTCCGGGAGATCGCGCTCGACCGTGACAACCCGGAGCGCGTACGCCTGCTCCTCGAGATCGAGCGGGGCACCCCGATCAAGGTGGACACCGTAGCCGTGCTCGCCACCCAGGGCGTGACCGGTCTGGCGTTCGTGGACCTGACGGGGGGGAGCCGCGAGGCCGAGGGTCTGGTGGCCCCACCGGGGCAGGAGCACCCGCAGATCCGGACCGGACCCTCCCTGATGATGCGCATCGACACGGCCGCCACGACCCTGATGACGCAGTTGGGGCAGGTCGCGGGAGACCTCTCGAAGGTCACGGACCGGATGACGTCGCTCCTGGATCCCGAGACCGTGGCCTCCGCCGGCGGCACCCTGCGCCACCTGGAACAGGTGACGCGGGTCGTGGCGGAGCGGGTGGGCGACCTGGGCGACGGGATCCGCGAGGGGCGGGTGTTGCTCTCCAACTGGGCCAAGGCGAGCCAGGACCTTCCCGCGCTGGTCAGCAGCCTGAAGGATGGAGCCACCTCCGTGCACGAGGCCCTGGGAGGTGTGAACCGCGCGGCGGGGGGGATCGACCGCATGGTCGGGGACACCCGCAGGGACCTGGTGCGGGCCTCCACGGACACGCTGGCCCAGCTTGAGGCGCTGCTGGTGGAGTTGCAGCAGCTGACCCGCACGTTCCAGCGTCTGGGGGCCGACATCGAGCGCGACCCGAATCTGCTGCTGTTCGGGCGCAGGGGGCGGGAGAAGGGACCCGGGGAATGATGCCGATGGGACGGTTGCTCGACTCGGCGCCAGTCGCTCGGGGCCGGCGCAGGGCGGTGGGCCTGGGGGCGCTGGTCCTGGTCGTCGCGTGGCTCGCCGGCTGCGCCTCGGGTGGGCGGCTGGTCCAGGACAGCGTGCAGACGCACCTGCTCTGGGTGCCTGCGGCGCCCCGGGTCGCACCGGCCTCCGCCGGACCGGTCCTGCTCGTCTCACCCCCCGGGGTGCGCGCCGGGCTCGATTCTCCGCGCATCGCCTACGTCCAGCGGCCCTTCGAGCTGAGCTACTTCGCCCGCAGCGAGTGGGCCGACACGCCGGCCCGCATGCTGCAGCCGCTGCTGGTGCAGTCGCTCGAGGGAAGCGGGGCGTTCCAGGCGGTCGTGGCGGGGCCGAGCCCCGCGGTGGCGGACCTGCGGCTCGAGACCGAGGTTCTCGCGCTCCAACAGGAGTTCCTCTCGACACCGAGCGTCGCCCGGGTTGCACTGCGGGCCCAGGTCGTCGACCCTGCCTCGCGCCGGGTGGTGGCGACCGACACCTTCGAGGCCGTGGAGCCGGCCGATTCCGCCGACCCCTATGGCGGGGTGGTCGCCACCAATCGGGCGCTCGGCCGGGTGCTCGCCGAGCTCACGGCCTTCGTGTCGCGGCTCGGGCGGGGTGCTGCGCGCTGAGGGGCGGGTGCCGGCGGGCTGGGTTCTCGCGGGCGCGCTCGATCCCTTCGACCCCCGCTAGGCCTGCGTGCGGAGCCGGGAGAGGATCTCGGTGCGGGCGGAGGTGAGGAGCGAGTCCCGGTCCAGCGTGTCGAGGATCTCCTGCACCGCTCGCTTCGGGCCGAGGTCGCCCCAGGACCGGCCCTGCTGGAAGTAGCGCTGGGCGGCCCGGCCGACCACGTAGGTGGCGAAGTAGGCGACCGCACCCTGGGCCGTTCCGGTCACGAGCGTCGACAACCCGAAGGTTCCCCCCTTCAGGAGGGAGGACACCAGGTTGACGCCCCACACGGTCCCCAGCACCAGCCCCATCTGGGCGCCGATGGTGCGCACCAACGCGCCGGCCTCGTTGTGGGTGACCGGCAGTCCGTAGACCCGGGACAGATGCCAGACGAGGCTCACGTCCACCGCGACGGCCGCCATCAGGTCGGAGATCGGCACGGGGTTGAGGCCGACGAGGACGCCCTTTGCCAGGCTCCAGTTGCGCAGGATGCGCTCGGCGAGGTCCCGCTGGGCGTCCACCGCCCGCCGGGCGAGGGTGTCGCTCAGTTTCCCGGCGAACAGGGTCGCGTTGAGGGCGGCGAGCGTCTTGCCCTCCCGCTCCAGGATGGTCCAGAGCCGGTCGCGCAGGTCCTGCACCTCTCTCGGGGGGGTCCGCTGGGTCTCCCGCTCGTTGCCCTGGGCGTCCACCTCCAGGTAGACCCTCGGCGCGGGCGCGGCGGCCGAGGTGACGATGTTCGCGGGGGGAACGATGCCCGCCGTGCGACGGGCGAGCGACTCGACCACCAGGGCGCGGTCGGCCCGGGTGTAGCGGTCGGCCTTGTTGAACACGAGCAGCATCGGGCGGGACTCGGCCGCGATGCGCCGCAGGGCGGCGATCTCGGGCTGGGTGATGTCGCCGTCCACCACGAAGAGCACCAGGTCGGCCCGCCCCGCCACCTCGTGCGCCAGCCGCTCCCGGGCCTCGCCGTCCACCTCGTTGATGCCCGGGGTGTCGATGAGATAGACGCCTCCACCGCCCGACTCGGTCCGCCAGTGGGCCATGCGGGCGTCCTTCGTCTCCCCGTGCAGCGGGCTCGTCGCGAAGCGTGGCTCGCCGAGCAGGGCGTTCAGGAGCGCGGACTTGCCGACGCCGACCCGGCCGAAGACCGCGATGTGGATCTGGCCGTGCTCGAGCTTGTCCAGCATCGCCTGGACCCGGGCGAATTCGCCCGACAGGGCCCGGCGCACCGGCGCCGGGACGTCGGTGTCGCTCACCAGGGCGCGCAGGGAATCGCGCGCCCGCTCCAGGTGCTCGTCGCCGGCCTCAGGAGCGCTGGGAGCGCGTGAGGCGGACTTCGGCCAGAGCGAGCTTCGCCAGGCGACGAGCGCGTCCTTCCACGTCTTCACTCAACCTCTCCTCGAACGTCTTCAGGGCGACCTGCTCGGGCAGGGTGCCCCGCGCGGCCAGGGTATCGGCGACGGCCCGCCCCAGGCTGTCGAACAGTAATCCGTAGGCGACGGCGTGGACCAGGCCGCCGGTGAGGGTGCCGACCCCCGGAAACGCCTTCAGGGCGTTGCCGGCGACCGCGAGCAGCACCGGGACGGTCTTGTTGACCCGACCGCTCGCGTTCAGCAGAAAGCGCTCCACGTCGACCTTCGACAGCGGGACCTCGTAGACGTCGGTGAGGCCCCGCAGCATCTGGAAGCCCAGGTAGCCCTGGATGACGACGTCGGTCCCGGGGCTTACGGCCGCCATCGCACCGAGAATGGCCTTGCGGGTCGAGCTCGCGACGACCTCGAGGGCGCGCGTGCGTCGGTGGGCAGCGAGCGACTCGTCCAGCTTGCGCGACGCCAGGACGAACACCGCGGCGTCGCGTAGCCCGTCCAGCACCTTGCGGTCGCCGTCGATGCGCCGCTGGATCGCCTGGGCCAGTTCGTCCGTGCGGGGCGGGATAACGCGGGTCACGACGTCCTCGCGGCCGTCGCTGTGCATCCGGACGAGCTCCCGCTCGGCCCCGGCGCTCACCGAGACGACTTCGACCCGGCTTCCACCGGCCACCCTCGCCGCGAGCCGCGCGCGCAGGGTTTCCTGGTCCTCGGCGCTCATCAGGTCGCTCTTCCCGAGCGCCAGGATCACCGGTTTGCCAAGGGCCAGCACCTCGTGCAGGGCGGTCAGCTGGTCCCGGGTCAGGTCGCCCTCGATGAGGTACACCACCAGATGCGCCCGCAGGGCCTCTTCCCGCGCGACCGTGTCGAGCGTCCCGTCCGCCTCCAGGAGCCCCGGGAGGTCGCTGATGACGAGGCGGTCTCCGGCGGGGCTTTCCCAGGTGTGGCGGGTGATCTCCCGAGTGGTACCCCCCACCGGGCTCACCGCCGCGGTCGCCCCGGGCAGCAGGGCACGGACCAGCGAGCTCTTTCCCGTGCTGACGGGGCCGAGCAGCGCCACGTGGATCTGTCCCGCCTCGCGCCGGGCGGCCAGTTCCTCGAGCTCCTGGCGCGCCTCCTCGGCCTCTGCTACGGCCCCCTTCGACACCGCCCGCTCGATCCGGGCGTGGATCTCGGCCTCGGTGGGTGCGGGCGGGGCTTCGGCCTCGCGGCGCGCGCGCCGCCGCCGGCGGGGGGTCAGCACGCGCCAGATGAGGCGGGCGCCGAATCCCGTGAGCAGGGCCAGCCCGAGCACGTACAGTGCAACGAACCAGACCGGTGATTCCCGCAGGTGGTCCCAGACCTGGAAGGCGATACTGGTCGCGTAGAGCACGACGAGCAGCAGCAAGGCGAGACCGAGCGAGAGCCCGACGGCGATGAGCAGGCGCAGGGGCAGGGAGGATCGCATGTTGTCCGGTGTTTCCCGAAGGCGCCCATCATAGTCGGCCACGCGCCTGCCGACGACTGCGGGCGTCCTGGCAGCGGGTGGCCCGACGCCGCCGGGGATTGATATCCTCGCACCGGGGCTCGCCCGGGACGCCGTGTGGCGTGGCACGGGGCGAAGTCGCCCAGGTCTCACCCGCAGCCGCAGCCGCAGCCGCAGCCGCAGCCGCAGCCGCAGTCGGAGGCATCGATGGCCCGAGAGTTGTTCCTCCTGCGCCACGCCAAGGCGGGCCTCTCCCACGCCGCCGAGGGGGATTTCGACCGTCCGCTCACGGACCGCGGCAAGCAGGAGGCGCCGAAGGTTGGCCGGTGGCTGCGCCGCCGGGGCCTCGTCCCCGACCTGGTGGTGAGCTCGCCAGCCCGGCGGGCGCGGCAGACCGCGCGGCGCGTGTGCGAGGAGGTGGGCTTCGACACCGGCTCCGTGCTCTGGGAGCCACGCATCTACGGGGCCGAGCCCGACACGCTCCTGGAGGTCCTCGGGGCGCTGCCGGCCGGTGCCCGGCGGGTCCTGCTGGTGGGTCACAACCCCGGCCTGGAGGTGCTGCTCGCCTACCTTGGGGGCGAAACCACCAGGGTGCCGGCGGACGGTAGGATCCTGCCCACGGCGACCCTCGCGGGGCTCGAGCTACCGGAGGATTGGTCCCGCCTGGGGTCCGGGTCGGGTGCGCTGCGCTCCCTCACGCGGCCCGACGAGATGGACGACTGACCTCCCCTACCGGTCCGTGCCGGGCCGAGCCCGGAAGGTCTCGCGGAAGGTGCCCACCGTCTCGGGCGCCGAGAACGTCTGGAAGCGCTCGGCGAACTCGAGCCTCACCCGGGCCTCGCGGCGCGAGAGCTCCCGGACGAGGCGGTCCATCGCCTCGCGCGCCTGCGCGGGGAGGTCGTCCTCGTCGGCCATCGCCTTCCCGAAGCCCCGCAGGCGCTCCTGCTGGACCTGGAGGTCCTGCATCTCGCCCAGGTTGTCCTGGAAGGTCTTGAGCGACCGGATGAGCGTGCCCAAGGCTTTCCGGGGGAAGAGGCTGCGGAAGGACTCCATGAGGTAGCGCAGCTTCTTGCCGGCGATGCGCACCGCGTGCAGGTCGCGCGCCGGCGACTCCGGGCCGATGGCGGAGCCGAGCTTCATCAGGCGCCGGTACGCCCGCCACACGCGCTTGCGCGCCACCTCGCCGACGGGGCTCAGGGCCCGGCGCGCAGTGGGCTTGCGGGGCAGGGGCCCGTGGGCGAGGGAGTGCCAACGCTTTTCCATGCGGCGATAGCGCGCGCACTCGAAGCAGCGGGCCGCCTCGGCGTAGGCGCTGACCCGCTGGGTGGTCAGGAAGCGCCGGAACGGCGCGAGGTGGGGGCGGGACGCCGGCGGGAGCCGGGCGGTGTACTCGTCGAGCGCCAGGAGGAAGACGTCCATGTCCCGGGCGGCGTTCGTGCAGCGCCCGAGCCAGCCCAGGTCCGCGCGCAGGCCCTCCACCCGCCGGGCCGGAAAGACACCGCGAACCTGTCCGAGCAGGGACCGGGCGCGGCGGACCGCGACCCGAAGGTCGTGAAGGAACTCCGTGTCGACCTGATCGCGCACGCCAGGCACGTTGGCCAGCAGGCTGTCCAGCTGGCGCTGCAGGACGAGCTGCAGGGCGGCGTCCGTGCGCTGGTCCGCGGTGAGCGGGATGGGTGGGGTCATGTCGAGGCGCCTCCGTCCCCCCGCCCGTCACCGGGCTCGGGGGGCGGGCCGGCGGGCGTGCCCGGCAGGCTCAGCGCTGGAGGTACTGGCGCTTGCCCCTCTTGCCGTCCCAGTCGGCGGCGTCGGGCAGAGGCTCCTTCTTCTCGGTGATGCTCGGCCAGACCTTGGCGAGCTCGGCGTTCAGGGCGATGAACTCACGCTGCTCGTCCGGCACGTCGTCCTCGGCGCGAATCGCCTCGGCCGGGCACTCCGCCTCGCAGAGCGCGCAGTCGATGCACTCGTCCGGGTCGATCACGAGGAAATTGGGGCCCTCGTGGAAACAGTCCACCGGGCAGACATCGACGCAGTCCGTGTATTTGCAGCGGATGCAGTTCTCGAGCACGACATAAGCCATGACGAACTCCCCCCCCTGTGAGACGGGAATCCATCTTAATCCCGTGAAGCCCGGCGTGGCGAGTCCCGGCGCCCGGCGCGAAGACGCCCCGGGCTGACACGAGGCTGTAACATGGGCGGCGATATAATCCGCGCCCATGCATCCCCTGATCTTCCTCGCGGTGCTGCTCGGCCTGACCGCCTTCGGGTACCAGGCCGGGCGCCACCGCTCCCTGGCCCTGGTGGGTGGGCTCGGCAACGCCCGGGCGCTGCACTCGCGGCCCTCGTACTACGGTGCCTACGCCGCGTTGTGGACCCTGGTCCCCGCCCTCCTGGTGCTCTTGCTCTGGCTCGTTCTGGAGCAGTCGGTCGTCACCGAGATCGTGCTGGCCGGTCTGCCCCCGGAGGTGAGGGACGTGCCCCCGGACCGGCTGAACCTCCTGGTCAACGACCTGAGGAACCTGGTCAAGGGGAACATCGTCTCCGCGCAGGCCGGGCCGGCGATGCAGGCGGCGGTGGACCATTACCGCAGCCTCCTCTTCACCAGCCGGGCGGCGCTCGGCGTGTCGGTCCTCGTCCTGGCGGCCGGGGGCATGCTGCTGGCGCGCACCCACATCGCCCCTTCCCTGCGTGCGCGCAACCGGGTGGAGGGGGTGGTTCGGGGATTCCTCATCGGCAGCTCCAGCATCGCGATCTTGACGACCATCGGCATCGTCCTCTCGGTCCTGTTCGAGTCGATCCGCTTCTTCCAGGTCGTGCCCGTCACCGAGTTCCTGTTCGGGACGCGCTGGAGCCCCCAGCTGGCGATCCGCGCCGACCAGGTCGGCTCTTCGGGCGCCTTCGGCGCCGTGCCCTTGTTCACGGGCACGCTGCTGGTCGCCGCCGTCGCGATGCTGGTGGCGGTGCCGATCGGGTTGATGGCGGCGATCTACCTGTCCGAGTACGCGGGCAAGCACTTTCGCAGCGTCGCCAAGCCGCTGCTCGAGGTCCTCGCCGGCGTGCCCACGGTCGTCTACGGGTTCTTCGCCGCGCTCGTGGTCGCGCCCCTCGTGAGGGACGCCGGGCAGTCCCTGGGGCTCGAGGTGGCCTCGGAGAGCGCGCTCGCGGCGGGGCTGGTGATGGGGGTCATGATCATCCCCTTCGTCTCCTCGATCTCCGACGACGTGATCAACGCCGTACCCCAGTCCATGCGTGACGGGTCCTACGCCCTCGGGGCCACGTCCTCGGAGACGATCCGGCGGGTCGTCATCCCGGCGGCCCTGCCGGGGATCGTCGGCGGGATCCTGCTGGCGGTCTCACGCGCCATCGGCGAGACCATGATCGTGGTGATGGCTGCGGGACTGTCGGCGAATCTGACTGCGAACCCGCTGGAGGCCGTGACCACCGTGACGGTGCAGATCGTGACCCTGCTGGTGGGCGACCAGGAGTTCGACAGTCCGAAGACGCTCGCCGCCTTTGCCCTGGGGCTCGCCCTCTTCGTGATGACGCTGGTGTTGAACGTGATCGCCCTGCACGTCGTGCGAAGGTACCGGGAGCAATATGAGTAGCGACGCGGCCAGGGCGCCCGGCGGGCGCTCGCCAGCCTCCGAGCGAGCGAGCCCGCGCACCATCGACATCGTTACCGCGACGCTCGCCCGCCGGCACTCCGCCGAACGGCGGTTCCGGTTGTACGGCCTCGGGGCCATCATCCTCGGGCTCGTCTTCCTCGCGGTCCTCTTCGTGAGCGTCATCGGCACGGGCTACCGGGCCTTCCTGCGCACGGAGGTTGCCCTCGACGTGCCCTTCGACCCGGCGGCCCTCGCGCTGGAGGAGCGGCGCGACCCCGAGGCGCTGGCCGCAGCCGACTACGGAGCAGCGGTCAAGCAGGCGCTGCGGGATGCGTTCCCCGAGGTGCGCGAGCGCCAGGCGCTGCGCGCCCTGTACGGTCTCGTCAGCTCCGCCGCCGCCCTGCAGTTGCGCGACGCAGCGCTGAAGGACCCCTCGGTGATCGGCCAGACCCGCACCCTCTGGGTCCCCCTGGACGACGAGTACGACATGCTCGCCAAGGGGTACGTCGACCGCGAGCTCCCCGAGGGGGAGCGGCGCCTGAGCGACGCCCAGGTGGGGTGGTTCGACCACCTGCAGGCACGGGGTCGCGTCGCGACCCGCTTCAACGGGCAGTTCTTCATCGGAGGCGACTCGCGGGAGCCGGAGCTCGCGGGGATCGGTGGGGCGGTCGTCGGCTCCCTCTACACGCTCCTCGTGACCCTCGCGCTGTCGTTCCCGCTCGGGGTCGCGGCGGCCATCTACCTCGAGGAGCTCGCGCCGAAGAACCGCTGGACCGACCTGATCGAGGTGAACATCAACAATCTGGCGGCCGTGCCGTCGATCATCTTCGGTCTGCTCGGACTCGCCGTCTTCATCGACGTCTTCGGTGTGCCCCGCTCGGCGCCGCTGGTCGGCGGGCTCGTGCTCACCCTGATGACCCTGCCGGTGATCATCATCGCGAGCCGGGCGGCCCTGACCGCGGTCCCCCCCTCGATTCGGGAGGCGGCCCTCGGGGTTGGCGCCTCGAAGATGCAGATGGTGATGCACCACGTCCTGCCCCTGGCGATGCCCGGCATGCTCACGGGGGCGATCATCGGGATGGCCCGCGCCCTCGGAGAGAGCGCCCCCCTGCTGATGGTGGGGATGGTGGCGTTCATCGTGGACATCCCGCGCGGGGTGATGGACCCGGCCACCGTGCTGCCGGTGCAGATCTATCTGTGGGCGGACAGCCCCGAGCGGGCCTTCGTCGAGAAGATGGCGGCGGCGATCATGGTCCTGCTCGCCTTCTTGATCGTCATGAATGCGCTCGCGGTGATTCTGCGCAGGCGCTTCGAGCGGCGTTGGTGACCCGCAGGGTTCGAGGGAAAGAAGCCGATGTCTGAGACTGAAAAGGTCCCCGCGCACGAAATCGACGTCAGAGTCGCGAGGCCGGCCGATCATCTCCGGATGGCGGGAAGGTCCTCCGTGATCGACCGGAGCAGCCGCGAGACCGTGGGGGACTACACCCACCCGCACCCGCGCATGACGGCTCGCCACGTGGATGTCTACTACGGGGACAAGCACGCCATCAAGGACGTGAGCCTCGACATCGGGGCCAACGAGGTCATCGCGATGATCGGGCCGTCGGGCTGCGGAAAGTCCACCTTTTTGCGCTGCCTGAACCGGATGAACGACACCATCGACAATTGCCGCGTCACGGGGACGATCACCCTGGACGGGCAGGACGTCTACGAAGACAAGCTCGACGTGGTGCCGCTGCGGGCGCAGGTGGGGATGGTGTTCCAGAAGCCGAACCCCTTCCCGAAGTCGATCTACGAGAACGTCGCCTACGGTCCACGGATCCACGGGCTTGCCTCCACGCGGGCCGAGCTCGACGTGGTCGTGCAGAGAAGCCTCGAGCGCGCGGGACTCTGGGAGGAGGTCAAGGACCGTCTGGACCAGCCGGGCACGGGGCTCTCTGGTGGTCAGCAGCAGAGGCTCTGCATCGCACGGACGATCGCGGTCAACCCCGAGGTGATCCTGATGGACGAGCCCTGTTCGGCGCTCGATCCCATCGCGACGGCGAAGATCGAGGAGTTGATCGACGAGCTGCGCGAGCAGTTCAGCATCGCAATCGTCACGCACTCCATGCAACAGGCGGCGCGGGTATCCCAGAGGGCCGCGTACTTCCACCTGGGCAATCTCATCGAGATCGGCGACACCAACCACATCTTCACCAATCCCCGGCACCCCCTGACCGAGGACTACATCACAGGCCGTTTTGGCTGACGCAGGCGCCCAGGATCGAGCAGCAGGGAATTCCATGATCACGAGCGGGCCGACATCGGGACACACCGTCAGGCGCTTCGACGGTGAGATGATGAACCTGCACCGCCTGGTGCTGGAGATGGGTGCGCTCGCCATCGAGCAGGTCGAGCGGGTGCTGAAGGCGCTCGACGACGAGAGCCCCGAGGGGGCACGCGAGGTCATTGAGCGCGACCGCCTCGTGAACGAGTTGGACATGCGGATCGACGAGGAGGTCGTCAAGCTCCTGGTCCGCCGCCAGCCCATGGCGGGCGACCTGAGAGCCATCATGACGGTGGCCAAGTCGGTCGTGGACCTGGAGCGGGTGGGGGACCAGACCCGCCGGGTGGCCCGGTTGGTCCAGCACCTCTACACCGAGGGGCCGACCGCCCCCAAGCCCGGGCTGCTCGAGGACATCCACCGGCTGGCCGCGATCGCTGTGCGCATGATGCGCACAGCCATGCAGGCATTCGATGCGTTCGACCTCGGCAAGGCGGTGGAGGTCATCCAGGAGAACGAGCGGCTCGAGGCGGAGTTCCAGTCGGCGCTGCGCCGCGTGACCACCTTCGTGCTGGAGGACCACCGCACCATCGGACACATGGTGGACGCCGTGCTCGGCCTGCGGGCGCTGGAGCGGATTGGCGGTCACGCAAAGAACATCGCGGGCTACGTCATCTACCTATGCACTGGCCGCGACGTGCGCCACGCGGACCTCGAGACCGTCGCCCAGGAGATCGTCGCCGGCAAGCCGGACGCCTGAGCCCAACCGGCGCAGGCTCTCAACGCCCGGGGCGTCAGCTTGTATCTTTGCCTGCTCGTGCCGACAATCTGGTCGGTATCGAGGTGGCGCTCCATGGCGAAGACGCTGGTCATCGACCCGGAGGAGGGGACGCGGGCTCCGTTCCTGCGCGGGATCCTCACGCGCTCCCTCCAGGACTCGGGTCTTTCGTTCGAGGACGCCTACAAGCTCGCGTCGCGGGTCCGCCAGGACCTCGGCAGCATCCCGGAGATCACGGCTCCAGAACTGCGCCGGCGCGTCGCCGCCTACGTCCAGGAGTGCCACGGAGCCCAGGCGGTGCGCCGCTACCAGGAGCCGGCCGGGCCCGCGGCGGCGGTTCTGGTGCGGGACGGCGCGGAGCAGGCGGTTCCGTTCTCCGACGCCCTCTACCGGCGCACGCTCCAGATCTGCGGGCTGTCCGACGACACGGCCGCCGTCATGGCCGCGCGGGTCTCGCGCTTCCTCGCCGAGCGGGCGGAGGCTGAGGTCAGCTCGGCCACCCTCGGGCGTACCACCCACCACTGGCTCGCCCAGGACCTCGGTGAGGCCGTGGCACGCCGCTACCTCGCGTGGGTCGACTTCCTTCACAGTGGGCGGCCCCTCGTCATCCTGCTGGGCGGGACCGCTGGCGTCGGCAAGAGCACGGTGGCCACGGACCTCGCCACCCGGCTCGACATCCCGCGGACCCAGTCGACCGACATGCTGCGGGAGGTCATGCGCATGATGCTCCCGCAACGGCTCCTGCCGGTGCTCTACGCCTCTTCCTTCGAGGCCTGGCGCACCCTGCCGCGGGCGCAGGACCCGGCGGCGGACCGCGTGGCGCTCCTCGCGGAGGGCTACCAGAGCCAGGCAGACCTGATCGCGTTGCCCTGCGAGGCCGTCATCCGACGCGCCCTGAAGGAGCGTGTGTCGCTCATCATGGAGGGCGTGCACGTGTGCCCGTCCCTGATCTCGCGCGTCCCGGCCGAGGGGGACGCGGTGGTGGTGCCGGTGATGCTGGCCGTGCTGAAGCCGGACCTCCTGCGGGCCCGCATTCGCGGGCGGGCCGCGCGCGCCGTCCAGCGCCGGGCCGAGCGCTATCTCCGGAGCTTCGAGTCGATCTGGGGGCTGCAGGAGTTCCTGCTCTCGGGGGCGGACCGCCAGCAGATCCCCATCATCGTGAACGAAGACAAGGACCGCGCCGTGCAGGCGATCCTGGCGAGGGTGGTGGACACCCTCATGATTGGCTTCCGGGCCACGCCGCGGCATGTCTTCGGGAGCCCCGAGGCGCCGCGCAAGCGGGCCTGACTCACTGAAGGGATACCGTGTTCACCGACAACGTCCTGGACCTGATTGGCAATACCCCGGTCGTTCGGCTGCGGGGAGAGTCCGTTTTTGCCAAGGCCGAGTTCCTGAACCCCGGCGGGAGCATCAAGGACCGCGTGGCCATGGCCATGCTCGACGGTGCGGAGAGCAGGGGCCTGCTGAAGCCCGGCTCGATCATCGTGGAGCCCACGAGCGGCAACACCGGGATTGGTGTGGCCCTGGTGGGCCGGCTCAAGGGCTACCACGTCCGCATCGTCATGCCGGAGAACATGAGCGACGAGAGGAAGAAGCTCATCCGGGCCCTCGGGGCGGAGCTGGTGCTGACCCCCGCGCAGAAGAGCATTGCCGGGGCGGTGGAGAAGGTCCGCGAGATGCAGCGCGAGGACCCCCGCGTCTTCGTCCCCCAGCAGTTCGAGAACCCCGACAACCCGCGCGTGCACTACGAGGAGACGGCCCACGAGCTCTGGCGGCAGATGAACGGGGACATCGCGTGCTTCGTTGCGGGGGTGGGCAGCGGAGGTACCCTGCAGGGGATCGGTCAGTTCCTGCGCGAGCACAAGCCCGGCGTGGTGATCGCCGCGGTCGAGCCGAAGAACGTCTCGGCCCTCCTCGGCCACGAGCCGGGGCTGCACCAGATCCAGGGGATCGGTGACGGGTTCGTCCCCGCGGTCCTCGACGTCTCGATGATCAGCGAGGTGATCGAGGTGACGGACGAGGATGCCATCGCCACTACGCGCGAGCTCAACCGGGACTTCGGGCTGCTCGTGGGCATCTCCTCGGGGGCCAACGTGTGGGCCGCGCGGCGGCTGGCGGAGCGGATCCCGGGCAACATCGTGACGGTGCTGCCGGACCGGGCGGAGCGCTATTTCAGCACCTCCCTCATGTAGGGCGGTGCGCCGTCCGGGGCGTTACGCGAGCGCCGTGTCCAGCAGCATCATGACGATGAAGCCGCCCATCAGGCCCAGGGATGCGAACTGCTCGTGGCCCTTGCGGTGGGTCTCCGGGATGATCTCGTGCGAGACCACCCAGATCATCGCACCGGCGGCGAAGCCGAGGCCCAGGGGGTAGAGCAGGGCGAGCCCGGTGGTGAGCAGGCTACCGACGACGGCGCCGATGGGCTCCGCCAACCCCGTGAGGGCTGCGACCCCGGCGGCCCGGAACGGGCTGACGGCCGCGGCGCGCAGGGCGACGGCTACCACGAGACCCTCCGGGACGTCCTGAACGGAGATGGCCGCCGTGAGCGGCATGCCGACGGCGTTGTCGTTTCCGCTGAAGGCGACCCCGATCGCCATGCCCTCCGGGAAGTTGTGCAGGGCAAGGGCGAAGACCATCAGCCAGAGCTTCCGCAGACCCGCCACGTCAGGGCCGTGATGACCCACGGCCACGTGGTCGTGAGGGATCAGCCGGTTGGCGAAGAGGAGCGCGAGCGCACCGAGCGCGAGCCCGAAAGACACCCAGCCCGCTCCGAGGGCGCGGTGGCCGAGCATGCCGTCGGCTGCTTCGACGCCCGGGATGATCAGGGAGAAGCACGAGGCGGCCGCCATGACCCCGGCACCGAAGCCCAGCATGACGTCCTCCGAGCGGGGGGAGATGCGTTCGACCAACACCGCGGGAAGGGCGCCCAGGGCCGTCGCCAGGGCGGCCAGGAATCCCCCCTGTACGGCCTTGCCCATGGGGGTGGCGAGGTCGGTCGCCCCCTGCTGCACGGCGACCCAGACGATGCCCAGGGTCAGCGCCACGCCGGGCCCCCACCAGGCGACTCCCCACCCTGGGGGCGCCCCGCGTGGTCCCGCGCCGGGCTCAGGCATGCCGCCCGAAGCGCTGGTGCAGTCCGCGCAGCGCCTCCAGGAGGCGCTGCAGGCGCGACCTCTCCTTTACGGCGGCCCGGCGGAGAAGGAAATAGAGCAGCAGGGCCGTCAGCACCACCCCGAGCACCACGGCGCCGACGAGGGTGGCGGGGGAGTTGCCCGGACCGGTCGCTGTCCCCCCACGGGCCTCGGCGCGGGGTGCGCCGGCGTCGTCGGGACGTGGTGCGGCTGCGGCAGTCTCCAGGAGGCCCACCAACTCCGGCGCACCCAGGCGGCGGGCGAGATTGAGCGGCGTCTCTCCGCTCATGCCCACGGCCCCGAGGTCGGCCCCCGCCGCGAGCAGGAGCTTGACCATCTCGGCGTCCCGCCTCGCGACCGCGCTGTGCAGCGGGGAGCTGCCGTGCTGGCTGGCGACGTTCACCGAGGCCCCCCGGTCGGTGAGTAGCCGGGCCGTCCCGACCTGCCCGTGGCGCACCGCCCAGTGCAGGGGGGTGACGCCAATCCGGTTCTGCCGGTCGATCTGCGCCCCGCGGTCGAGCAGGCAGGCCGCGGTCTCCACGTGCCCGGCGCCCGCCGCGTGGTGCAACGGCGTGAGCCCCCGGCGGTTGACCGCGTTGGGGTCCGCGCCGGCGCGGATCAACTGCTCGCAGAGCTTTGACTCCCCGAACGCCGCCGCCTCGTGCAGGGCGCTGTCCCCCGCGTGGTCGGGGTTCTGGCGGTCCTCGCGCTGGCTCACGGCGCCGACGGCGGCGCCGTGCTCGAGCAGGAGCTTCACCAGGGCGAGGTCCCGGGTGCGCACCGCCAGGTGAAGCAGGGGGTCCCCCGTTCCGGGGGGCAGGCGGTTCGGGTCGGCCCCGGCCTCCAGCAACACGCGGGTGACCCCGGTGTGGCCTCGCTGGACGGCGGTCACGAGCGGCGGCTCGCCGGCACCCGTGCCGTTCGGGCTCGCGCCCTCGGAGAGGAGCCGCCGGACCTCCTGCTCGTCGCCGTCGGCCGCTGCGTTGGACAACCGGTCGGGCGCCGGCCCCTGGGTCGGCGCAGCCGACGAGAAGAAGGGTACCCAGGGCTGGAGCAATTGCCCGGCCTCCTCGGCGACCCCGGAAACCGGGGGCGGCTGTGCCCAGCCGCTGTCGAGGAGCAGGAAGGCCCCGAGCGTGCCGCACGCGAGACACCAGCCCCGGTTCACTTCGATGCCCTCGGCGGCTTCGAGGACAGCCCTCGCCGAGCGAGCCAGCGGTCGATCTGCTCCCGCAGGACGTCGGTGAGCTCCCCTTCGACGCGGACCGCCCGCAGAAAGTCGCCGAAGTACTGGCAGGCCGTCGTCTCCGGCGGCGTGTCCGGGTAGTGTCCGTAGAGGATGATGCGGTTGGTCATGAACGCGAAGGTCTCGTCCAGGTTGCAGCGCCGCTGTTCCACGTCCCTCGCGATCATCGTCGTGAGCCTCTCCACCACCCGGAAACGCGGAGGGTTCTGGTCGCCGAGCTTCCACAGCTCGGCGGCCTCGCCGCTCCCGTGGATGAACTGGAAGTACTGCCAGAGCTTCGCCAGCATCTGGGCGGTGGCCTCGTCCGCCTCGAGCTGCAGTTCGGCGAGGTGGTCGTAGGCCTCGTCGAACCCCGTCTGCGGGGTGATCCCGTACTGGCGCAGGATGCGCACGATGTGGGCCGTGCACCGGTCCCAGGAAGGCACGGCGTCGGGCTCCAGGTAATCCGGGTCACGCTCCCGGATCTCCTCCAGATACAGCCCCTGGATAAAATAGGCGAGCGCCTCATTCACCTTGGTCTCGGAGTTGTACGGCGCGAAGCGCCCCTCCAGGAACAGGTGGTGCGCGATCGCGTGCACCGCCTCGTGGACGACGAAGCTCGCGGCGGTGTAGAGGCGCCCGCGGGCCTCCGGGGTATCCCCGCCAGACCCCTCGAACAGGCTCGCGCTGACGGCGAGCTCTCCGCTCTCGAAGTACTCGGCGGCTGGCCCACCGTCGCGGCGCACCTCGACCAGGCGCAGGTGGTGACCTGCACCGCCAATCCCGTGTGTGCGGAAGCGCTCGATTGCGCTGACGACGAGACTGCCCACATGCGTGCCCCGGAGGACTTCATAGAGCACCGTGACGCGCTCCGGAGAGAGAGGGGTCCGGGTCTCGTCCTCGCCGCGGGTCGGCGAGAGGAACCGGCATTCCTCGAGCTCGATGGCGGCGTCACCACTCGGCTCCACGTGCGCGGGGAGCGGAGTCGTCGCCAGGAGGAGGAGTAGAGGGAGCAGCCGGCGGAACAACGGCATATCCATCAGCATGTTGCGTGCGAGCCTCCCAAGACTTCCTGTACCGGTCCGCCAGGAAGCCCGGGAGGCAGCACCCCCGGGGTTCCTGGTGAAACTTTAGCGCATCCTGGCCCGGGCAGCGGCAGGTCTTCCGGTGAGCGGCGGCGGGCCGCCCGCGACTCGGCCGCGGGGGGGCGCGGTCCCGGTCACCCCCGCCCGGCGAGCTCCCGCAGACGGTAGAGCGTGTCCAGGGCCTGGCGCGGGGTCAAGCGGTCGGGGTCCACCCGGCGCAAAGCGTCCAGGGCCGGTGCGGGGTCCGCGGTGGCGAACAGGTCGAGCTGCCGCCGGGGGGCACCGGCGTCGAGGGGGCGGGTCTCCAGCTCCGCCAGGCGAGCCCGCGCTCTGCCGACCACGGGGGCGGGTACGCCGGCCAGCGCCGCCACCTGCAAACCATAACTCTGGCTGGCCGGCCCTTCCTTGACCGCGTGCAGGAAGACGATTCGATCGCCGTGCTCGAGCGCGTCCAGGTGCACGTTCGCCACTCCCTCGAGCGTGTCGGCGAGCACGGTCAGCTCGAAGAAGTGGGTGGCGAACAGGGTGAAGGCGCCGATCTCCCGCGCGAGGTGCTCGGCGCTCGCCCAGGCGAGCGCCAGGCCGTCGAAGGTGCTGGTCCCGCGGCCCACCTCGTCCACAAGGACCAGGCTCTCCCGGGTCGCGTTGTGAAGGATGTTGGCCACCTCGGTCATCTCCACCATGAAGGTGGAGCGCCCTCCCGCCAGGTCGTCCGCCGCCCCGATGCGGGTGAAGATGCGGTCCACGGGCCCGATGACGGCGCGCTCCGCGGGCACGAAGCTGCCGGTGTGGGCCAGCAGCACGATGAGCGCCGCCTGGCGCATGTAGGTCGACTTCCCGCCCATGTTGGGGCCGGTGACCACGAGCATCCGGCGTCCCGCAGCCAGTTCCAGGTCGTTCGGCACGAACGGTCCGTCGAGGCAACGCTCCACGACCGGGTGGCGGCCCCGCGTCACCAGGATCCCCGGCTCTTCGGTCAGCTCCGGCCGGGTCAGGTCCAGCGCGTCGGCCCGCTCCGCGAGATTGGCGAGGACGTCGGCCTCCGCCACCGCCTCGGCACAGGCCAGCAGATCCGCGAGATGCCCCGCGGCCCCCTCCAGCAGGTCCGCGTACAGGGTACGCTCGCGCGCGAGCGCTCGTTCCCGCGCGCTGAGCACCCGGTCCTCGAAGGCCTTCAGCTCGGGGGTGACGTAGCGCTCGACGCCCTTCAACGTCTGCCGGCGGACGTAGTCGGCCGGGGCGTTCGCCGCCTGGGCGCGGCTCAGCTCGATGTAGAAGCCGGAGACGCGGTTGTAGCCCACGCGCAGGCCGGGGATTGCGCTCCGGGCGCGCTCCCGGGCCTCGAAGTCGGCGAGCGCCTGTCCCGTGTCCCGGTCCAGGGCGCGCAGCTCGTCGAGCTCCGGGTCGTAGCCGTCCGCGATCACGCCCCCGTCGCGCACCGTGGGCGGAGGCGACTCGACCAGGGCCTGCTCCAGGCGCTCGCGCAGCTCCGGGAACGGGCGCACCGCCTCGGCCAGGGCGCCGAGCCGCGGGTCCCCGGCGGCGCCCAGGACGTCCCGGAGCTCGGGAAGCACCGCGAGGGCGAGCCGGAGCTGGACGAGGTCGCGGGGACGGGCGGAGCGCAGGGCCACGCGGGCGAGCACCCGCTCGAGATCGCCCACCGCCCGCAACGCGCAGTCGAGCGCCTCCCAGAGCCGGTCACCCAGGAGCGTCTCGACCGCCTGCTGGCGCCCCCTGAGCGCGGCCCGGTCGCGCAAGGGGCGGGCCAGCCAGCGCCGGAGCAGGCGGGCGCCCATCGGGGTCCGCGTCGCGTCCATCACCTGCGCCAGCGTGTTCTCCCGGCCCCCGGCGAGATTGACCTCGACCTCGAGATTGCGCCGGGCGACGGGGTCGACGTACAGGCTGTCCTCCCGGCGCTCGACCCGCAGGCCCCGGACGTGGGGCAGCGCAGAGCGCTGGGTCTCGCGCGCGTAGATGAGCAGGCTGCCGGCGGCCCCGACGGCCGCAGCGAGGCCCGCGCAGCCGAAGCCGGCGAGGTCGCGGGTCCCGAAGTGCTCGGAGAGCAGGCGCGTCGCCGCCTCGGGGTCGAAGTGCCAGGGTGGGCGCCGGCGCAGGGCGGCGCCCGGGGCCCCGGCCGGCAACGGACCGGTCTCCGGGACGAGCAGTTCGGCAGGCTGCAGCCGGGCGAGCTCGGCCGCCAGTCCCTCCGAGCCGTGCCCCTCGGAGGCGTCCCCCTCCATGACGGTCAACCGCCCGCTGGCGAGGTCGAGCGCCGCGGCGCCCCAGCGCCCACCGAGCACGTGCGCCGCGACGAGCAGATTGTCCCGGCGCTCCTCGAGGAGGGCGTCCTCGGTGACCGTGCCGGGGGTGACCACCCGCGTCACCCTCCGTTCCATCGGACCGCGCCCGGGAACCTCCCCGAACTGCTCGCAGATCGCCACCGACTCGCCGTGGCGCAGCAGCCGTGCCAGGTAGCCGTCGACCGCGTGGGCCGGCACCCCGGCCATGGGGATGGGCTCGCCCGCGGTCTGTCCCCGGCGGGTGAGCGCGATGTCGAGCAGCGCCGCGGCGCGCCGGGCGTCGTCGAAGAACAGCTCGTAGAAGTCCCCCATGCGGTAGAAGAGCAGGCAGTCGGGGTGCTCGGCCTTCAGCCGCAGGTACTGCTGCATCACGGGGGTGTGGCGGGAGAGGTCCTCGGGGCTGCTCCGCATGGGACCAGTGTACCGGAGGCGGACCGGCCGGGGGTTGAAAACGGCGGTGGGCACCCCACCTTCGGTAGAGCGCGTCGAGCCCCCGGGAGGATAGGCACAGCCATGACCGTCGAAGCCCACAAGGAGACCCTCGGGTTTCAAACCGAGGTCCGCCAGCTGCTGGATCTGGTGATCCACTCGCTCTACAGCAACAAGGAGGTGTTCCTGCGCGAGCTCGTCTCGAACGCCTCCGACGCGGCAGACAAGCTGCGTTTCGAGGCGCTGACCGACGACGCCCTCTACGAAGGCCAGGGCGAGCTGCAGATCTGGGTCACCTACGACAAGGAGGCCCGCACCGTAACGGTCCGCGACAACGGCATCGGGATGAGCCGCCAGGAGGTGGTGGACCACATCGGCACCATCGCCCGCTCCGGCACGCGGGCCTTCTTCCAGAGCCTGACCGGAGACCAGGCCAGGGACAGCCAGCTGATCGGCCAGTTCGGGGTCGGGTTCTATTCCGCCTTCATCGTGGCCGACCGCGTCACCCTGACGACGCGCCGGGCCGGGCTCGGGGCGGAGCACGGGGTGCGCTGGGAGTCGACCGGCGGGGGCGAATACACGCTGGAGACCCTGGAGCGGGCGGAGCGGGGCACCGAGGTGGTGCTGCACCTGAGGCCGGACGAGGACGAGTTCCTCGACGGCTGGCGCCTGCGCGCCATCCTGCGCAAGTTCTCCGACCACATCGCGCTCCCGATCCGGATGCCGAAGGAGGGCAACCCGCTGGAGTGGGAGGTGGTGAACCAGGGCACCGCCCTCTGGGCGCGGCCGAAGGCCGAGGTGACCGAGGAGCAGTACCGGGAGTTCTACCCTCACGTCAGCCACGACTTTGGCGAGCCGCTTGCCTGGACCCACAACCGGGTCGAGGGTGCCCTCGAGTACACCTCCCTGCTCTACCTGCCCGCGCGCGCCCCCTTCGACATCTGGGACCGGCGCGAGCGCCACGGCGTGAAGCTCTACGTGCGCCGGGTGTTCATCATGGACGACGCCGAGCAGTTGATGCCGCCCTATCTTCGGTTCGTGCGCGGGGTCATCGACGCCCAGGACCTGCCCCTGAACATCTCCCGGGAGATCCTCCAGCAGAACCGCCAGATCGACTCGATCCGCTCCGGCTCCGTGAAGAAGCTGCTCGGACTGCTCGAGCACCTGGCGAAGGAGGAGCCGGAGAAGTACGCGACGTTCTGGAAGGAGTTCGGCCGGGTGTTCAAGGAGGGCGTGGTCGACGACCCGGTCAACCGGGAGCGCATCGCCGGGCTCCTGCGCTTCGCGTCGACCCGGGGCGAAGGCGAGAAGCCCTCGGTCTCCCTCGGCGACTACGTCGCCCGCATGAAGGAGGGGCAGGACGCCGTCTACTACATCACGGCCGACTCCTATTCCGCCGCCCGCCACAGTCCGCACCTGGAGGTCTTCGAGCAGGAGGGGATCGAGGTGCTGCTCCTCACCGACGGCATCGACGAGTGGGTGGTGAGCAACCTGACCGAGTTCGAGGGCAAGCCCCTGCGCTCGGTGGCGAAGGGGCAGCTCGACCTGGGCAAGCTCCGGGACGAGACGGCCCGGCAGGCGGCCGAGGCGGCCGCGGACGCCCTGAAGCCCCTTGCCGAGCGGGTCAAGGCCGTGCTCGGCGACCGGGTGCAGGAGGTCCGGGTGAGCCAGCGGCTGTTGACCTCTCCCGCGTGCCTGGTGGCGGGAGAGCACGACTTCGGGCGTCACCTGGAGCGCCTCCTGCGGGCCTCGGGCCAGGAACTCCCGGCGGCGCGGCCGGTCCTCGAGCTCAACCCCACCCACCCCCTGGTGAAGCGCCTGGAGCAGGAGACGGGTGACCGGTTCGGCGAGTGGGTGGAGATCCTCTTCGACCAGGCTTTGCTCGCGGAGGGCAGTCAACTGGAGAACCCATCGGCCTTCGTCGGCCGCTTGAACCGCATGCTCCTGGAGCTGAGCGGAGGTGCCTGAGGGGGGTGGGCGCCGCAGGGCGGGGAGGGCGGCGAGGCCCGCCGGGACCGCGCCCCGCGTCGGCTTCGTGAGCCTCGGCTGCCCCAAGGCGACGCGTGACTCGGAGTTGGTCCTCACCCGCCTGCGGGCGGAGGGTTACCGCATCGTGCCGAGCTACGCGGAAGCGGACCTGGTGGTGGTGAACACCTGCGGGTTCATCGACCCCGCGGTGGAGGAGTCGCTCGAGGCCATCGGCGAGGCGCTCGCGGCCAACGGGCGCGTCGTGGTGACGGGCTGCCTCGGCGCCCGCAGCGAGGTCGTCCTCCGGGCGCACCCGGAGGTGCTGGCCGTTACCGGGCCGAACGCCCTCGAGGAGGTGATGGCGGCGGTGCACGCCCACCTCCCGCCCGCCCACGTCCCCTTCGAGCACCTGGTCCCGCCCCAGGGCGTGCGCCTGACTCCGCCTCACTACGCCTACCTGAAGATCTCCGAGGGCTGCAGCCACCGCTGCACCTTCTGCATCATTCCGTCGCTGCGCGGTGACCTGCAGAGCCGCCCGTTCCCGGAGGTGATGCGCGAGGCCGAGACGCTGGTCGCGGCGGGGGTGAAGGAGTTGCTGGTCATCGCCCAGGACACGGGCGCCTACGGGGTGGACGTCCGGCACCGGCGGGAGACCTGGGGAGGGAAGGCGGTGCGCACGCACATCCGGGACCTCGCCGAGGCCCTGGGGGGGCTGGGCGCGTGGGTGCGGCTCCACTACGTCTATCCCTACCCCCACGTGGACGAGCTCGTCACGTTGATGGCCGAGGGGCGGGTCCTGCCCTACCTCGACGTGCCCCTCCAGCACGCGAGCCCACGGGTCCTCCGGGCGATGCGCCGGCCCGCGGACAGCGAGGACGCCCTGGCCCGGATCCAGGCCTGGCGCGCGGAGTGTCCGGAGCTGACCCTGCGCAGCACGTTCGTCGTGGGTTTTCCCGGGGAGACCGAGGAGGAGTTCGAGGAGCTCCTCGCATTCCTGCGCGCGGCGGAGCTCGACCGCGTCGGCTGCTTCGCCTACTCACCGGTGCAGGGTGCGGCGGCCAACGCCCTGCCGGGCGCCGTGCCCGAGCCGGTGCGCGAAGAGCGGCGCCGGCGCCTGATGGAACTGCAGGCCCGGATCAGCGCGGAGCGCCTGGCGCGCCAGGTGGGCCGGACCCTCACCGTCCTCGTGGACGAGGTGGGCGAGGAGGGGGCCGTCGCCCGCAGCGCCGCCGACGCCCCGGAGGTCGACGGTCAGGTCTTCGTCCGGGCGGCGGGGGGGATGCACCCCGGGGAGCTCCACTCCGTGCGGGTGGTGGCGGCCGGCGAGCACGACCTCTGGGCCGAGCCGGCCGTCTCCGGCGCGCCGGGGGCGGGGCCTGACGGGGACGGGCCGCGGGGAGCCTGAGCCCGGCTCGATCTTGATAGACTGCCGCTCCCTGCCGCCGCCCCCTGGCGAGGAGCCTGCCCGTGCCCGGACACCGCTGCCCGTGAACGTCGACACCGAAGAGCGGAACGAACTGATCGGGGAGCTGGTGACCCCCCGGGACTTCGTGCGCTGGGGCGCGAGCCGCTTCAACGAGGCCGGCCTGTTCTTCGGCCACGGCACGGACAACGCCGTGGACGAGGCGAGCCTGCTGGTCCTGCACGCCCTGCACCTGGCGCCCGGGGTCCCGGACGAGCTGATGCGCGCCCGTCTCACGCGCGCCGAGCGGGCGCAGGTGCTGGACCTGCTGCGCCGGAGGATCACGGAGCGAGCTCCGGCCCCGTATCTCACCCACGAGGCGTGGTTCGCGGGGCTCGACTTCTTCGTCGACGAGCGCGTCCTGGTCCCGCGCTCCCTCCTCGGCGAGGTCATCGAGCAGGGTTTCTCGCCCTGGCTCGACGGCGTGACGGTGGACCGCATCCTCGACCTCGGGACGGGCAGCGGTTGCATCGCCGTGGCCTGTGCCCTGGCCTTCCCGGAGGCTGCGGTCGACGCGGTCGACGTCTCGCCGGAGGCGCTCGAGGTCGCCCGGGTCAACGTGGAACGCCACGGGGTGGAGGACCGGGTGCGCCTGTTGCGGTCGGACCTCTACGAGCAGCTCCCGAAGGGGCGCTACTCCCTCATCGTCAGCAACCCGCCCTACGTGGACGCCGAGGAGCTCGCGCACATGCCCGAGGAGTTCCGGCGCGAGCCCCTGGTGGGACTCGCCGCCGGAGAGGACGGGCTCGACGTCGTGCGCCGGATCCTCGCAGGTGCGGCGAAGCGGCTCACCCGGGACGGCGTCCTAGTGGTCGAGGTCGGGGCGAGCCGGCCCGCCCTCGAGAGCGCCTTTGCCGATCTGCCCTTCACCTGGCTCGAGCTGGAGCGGGGGCCGGACGAGGTCTTCCTGCTGACAGGGGCGGAGCTGCGGAATGTGATGCCTGGTTGACTCAGGTCAAACCCCTGCCCAAGCCCCCTCCACTAGCCTTCCGCCCATGTCCGAGTCCCAGCCGGTCCCGTCGGTCACCTTCGATCCGGATCTCATTCGGCGTTACGACCGGTCGGGCCCGCGGTACACCTCCTACCCCACCGCGGTCCAATTCCACTCCGGGTTCAAGGAAGAGAACTACCGGGCCTGGGCGCAGCAGACCAATGAGGAGCCCATCCCGCGGCCGCTGTCGCTCTATTTCCATGTCCCGTTCTGCGACTCGGTCTGCTACTACTGCGGCTGCAACAAGATCGTCACCAAGAACCGCGCCCACGCGGTGCCCTACCTGGAGCGCCTGCACCGGGAGGTCGCGATGCAGGGCGCGCTCTTCGATCGCGATCGCCCCGTGGAGCAGCTCCACTGGGGCGGGGGCACGCCCACCTTCCTCAGCACGGCGCAGATGGAGGAGTTGATGGCGGTCACCCGCCAGCACTTCAACCTGCGCGACGGTGACGAGGGGGAGTACTCCATCGAGATCGACCCGCGCGAGGCGGACGCGGGGACCATCGCGCTGCTGCGCCGGCTCGGCTTCAACCGCATGAGCCTCGGGGTCCAGGACTTCGACCCGCGGGTGCAGAAGGCCGTCAATCGCATCCAGACCTATGAGGAGACGATGGCGGTCCTCAACGCGGCGCGCGACGAGGGCTTCCGTTCCATCAGCGTCGACCTGATCTACGGGCTGCCCTTTCAGTCGGTGGGGAGCTTCAAGGGCACCCTCGACACCGTCATCGAGGCGAGCCCGGACCGCATCTCGGTCTTCAATTACGCCCACCTCCCGGAGCTCTTCAAGACCCAGCGCCAGATCAACGCGAGCGAGCTGCCGTCGCCCGCTGAGAAGCTCGACATCCTCGCCATGTGCATCGAGCGGCTGACCGCGGCCGGCTACGTCTTCATCGGCATGGACCACTTCGCCAAGCCGGACGACGAGCTGGCCGTGGCGCAACGCAGCCGCACGCTCTACCGCAATTTCCAGGGGTACTCGACCCATGCGAACTGCGACCTGGTGGGTCTCGGCATCACCGCGATCGGGATGGTCGGTGAGTCCTACAGCCAGAACGTCAAGACCACCGAGGACTACTACGCCGCGATCGACGCCGGGCACCTGCCCATCCTGCGCGGGGTCGAGCTCACGCCCGACGACCGCCTGCGCCGGCGGGTGATCACGGAGCTCATCTGCCATTACCGCCTGGACTTCGAGCAGATCGAGCGCGAGTACCCGGTGCGCTTCCAGGAGTACTTCGCCCCCGAGCTGCAGGACCTCAAGGGAATGGAGGCCGACGGGCTGCTGACGCTGGACGCCGAGGGGATCCGGGTCGGTCCGCGCGGCAAGCTCCTCATCCGGAACGTCTGCATGACCTTCGACCGCTACCTGCGGGAGAAGGCGACGGTCCAGCGGTTCTCCAAGGTCATCTGACCCTCGCGAGCCTGCGATGTCCGGGAACACCATCGGCAGGCTTTTCACCGTCACCACCTTCGGCGAGAGCCACGGCCCCGCCATCGGCGCCATCGTGGACGGCTGCCCGCCGGGGCTCGAGCTCGGCGAGGCGGACCTGCAGCAGGACCTGGACCGCCGACGCCCGGGAAAGAGCCGCTACACGACCCAGCGCCGGGAGCCCGACGAGGTGCGGATCCTCTCCGGTGTCTTCGAGGGGCGGACCACGGGCACGCCCATCGGACTGCTCATCGAGAACGTCGACCAGCGCTCCCGGGACTACGGGGAGATCGCCGAGCTGTTCCGCCCCGGCCACGCCGATTACACCTATCAACAGAAGTACGGCCTGCGGGACCATCGGGGCGGCGGACGCGCGTCCGCGCGGGAGACGGCTGCGCGGGTGGCGGCCGGGGCGATCGCGAAGAAATACCTCCGGGAGCGGCTTGGCGTGAGCGTGCGCGGCTACGTCGCCCAGTTGGGCCCCATCCAAGCCGAGCGCCTCGACTGGGAGGCGGTGGAGGAGAATCCCTTCTTCTTTCCGGACGCCGGCAAGGTGGCGGAGCTGGAGTCCTACATGGACGCCCTGCGCAAGGAGGGCGACTCGGTGGGCGCCCGGGTGACGGTGGTGGCCGCTGGAGTCCCGCCGGGACTCGGGGAGCCCGTGTTCGATCGGCTGGACGCCGACTTGGCCCACGCGCTGATGGGCATCAACGCGGTGAAGGGGGTCGAGATCGGTGCGGGCTTCGCGAGTGTCGAGCAGAAGGGCTCGCGGCACCGCGACCCCATCACGCCCGGGGGGTTCCTGTCCAACCGCGCCGGAGGGGTTCTCGGCGGGATCTCCTCGGGTCAGGACATCGTCGCCAGCATCGCCCTGAAGCCCACCTCGAGCATCCGGCTCCCGGAACGCACCGTGAACCTGCGCGGGGAGCCTGCCGAGGTGGTGGTCCGCGGCCGCCACGACCCTTGCGTCGGGATCCGCGCGACGCCGATCGCCGAGGCGATGGTGGCCATCGTCCTGATGGACCACTGGCTGCGGCACCGGGGCCAGAACGGGGACGTGCGCTCGCCGACGCCCGTCATTCCCGCCCGGGGCGAGCCGCCCGCCGGCTGACCGCGCTTCGCCTCGGCCCGCTTCGCCTCAGCCCGAGCCCCGCAGGCGCAGGGTCAGGCGCTCGACCTCGCGGCGCATGGCGAGGTTCTCGAAGGCCCTCGGTGGCTGGACCTGCACCTGGCGCAGGGTCTCCACCAGGCGCCGCGCCGAGGCCATCATGCCGACCAGCTCGCCGGAGACCTTCACCGTCTCGTAGGTGTTCGTCGCGACGGCGATGTCGTGTGCCAGGCGCTCGCGCGCGCCCACCAGCTGACGGCGCTGGTCGAGGAGGTACGAGCGGTAGGCCGTCGCGGCCCGCACGGTGAGCTGCTGTGCCTCCAGGTTGGCCGCGAGTGTCGTCGCGTGCTCCCCGAGGCGGCGCTTGAGCGCACGGGTCTCGCGCATCAGCTCGAGGGTGCGCTCCACGACCGCCTCGATCGCGCGCACGTAGCGCGTGTCCAGGGCCTCGACCAGCTGCCCGTGCAAGCGGTCCAGGGCGCGCAGGAGCAGGCTGTACATGCCGTAGTACCGGCGTGCGGACTCGATGTCCTCGTGGCTCTCGCCGACCAGGCGCTCGAGCTGACCGGTGATCTGGCGCACGTTGTCGAAGGCGAGCGCCATGCCGACCAGGTCGTCGCCCACCACGGTCGTGAGCAGGACGTCCAGGGCCGGCCCGTCGAGCGTCAGGCCGAGCTCCCGCAGCTCCCGGGCGAAACCCTCCCTCTCCTCGGCCAGTGCGTCCTCGGCCGCCTGGATCCGGCGCTCGAGGCCCCGCGCCTCCGCCTCGTAGCGCGAGGCGGTGCGGCGCCAGAGGGAGCGCTCCGGGGCGCTGATCCGCTGCTGACGGCACTCTGCCAGGCGGGTCCGGTACCAGCGGGTGGTGAGCTCCAGCTCCCGCACGCGTTCCCGGTGCCCGAGCCCCCCTCCGCCAGCCAGCAGGCTCGCGGCCTGGTCGAGCAGGGCGTCCGCCGCCCCCGGGCCGGGGGTGCCTGGCAGCGCCCGTGCCGGTGCGGCAAACGGCTTGCGCCGCCCCCGGTCGTGCTGCCCGAGGGCCCGCTCCAGGCGCGGCAGCAGCGCGTCCCAGAGGCCCGCGAAGTCCAGGCGCTCCCGGTCGGGCAGGCCCAGTCTCTTGCGGAGCCCCGCCCAGGAGCCCGCCAGCGCCACGCGGGGGAGACTGGGCGGCCCGGCACCCTCGGGCCGCGTGCGCGCCAGCGCCCGCACCCCGCGGTCGCAGAGGGGCAGGTCCGGGCACAGGGAGGCGGGGAGAAGCGTGCGCAAGGTTCCAGGCTCCGGTGGTCAGGAATTCAATCTACGGCCCGAATGGCCCCTGGTTCAAGGTTGGCGCCCGGGGCAGGGTGAACCCGTAGCTCGTCGGCAGCCCCGGGGCGAGGGTGACCGCGAGCTCCCCCCCGTGCAGTTCGGCGATGCGCCTCGCGATGGCGATGTCCAACCCCTCGCCCGTCGCCGCATCGGTCCCCTTCGCCTGCGGGACGGACGGGGGCGCGTACAGGCTCTCGCTCGCCAGGTCGGCCTCGACCTGGCGGACTTGAGCGCGCACCCCCTCGGGCGCGTCCTGGAGTACGACCCGCACGCGGGTCCCCGCGGGGCAGTGGCGCAGGCAGTAGTCGAGCAGCCGCGACAGCCCCTCGGCCACCAAGTCGTGGTCGGCGTCGACCATCGGCAGATCCGCCTGCGCGCGCACCTCGAGGTCCACCCCGAGCCGCGCCGCCTGGGGCCGCAACCTCTGGACGATGCCCTGCGCCAGCGTGTCGAGCTCGAACGCCTGGGCGCGGGTCTCCATCCCGGGGGTGTGGAGCCTCGCGAGCACCTCGGCGCCCGCGGCCAGGCGCATGACCTGCTCGATGTTCTGGACCGCGGCGTCCAGGACCGCCTGCCGCGCGTGGGGGGCCAGGGGGGCGTGGGGTCGGGACAGTTCACCCAGGCCCGCCTGAAGGGCCATCAGCGGGGGGTGGATCTCCCTGGACACGTGCAGCAGCGTCGCCTGCATCCGGGCCAGTGCGCTGCCCTCGCCCGCATCACGCCAGAAGCGCTCGACCATCTCCCGGCAGGCCCGCTCGATGCTAAATACCTCCGCGCTCACCGGCGCGGGGGACGGGGGTGGCGGGCGGCGATACCCGCCCTGGCGGACCTCGGCCATCGAGCGGGACAGGGCGCGCAGGGGCCGGGTCAGGAGCCACGTGGCGAGGAGGGACAGCGCGAGCGCCACGCCGAGGGTGACCAGCAGGGCAGCCCGCGAGGGTGGGGAGGCGGGTAGGGCCACGAGGGCCGCGAGGAGCCCAAAGAGCGCCAGGGAGAGCGCGGCGAGCTGGCCGTAGACCGAGCCGAGCAGCCCCTGGATCCTGCGGCAGGGACAGCGCCAGCGCCGCCCCTGCGTGCCCCGCCTCGCCCTCTGGTGCACTGCCTCCTCCGCTCTCGGACGCCCCTCGATGAGAGCCCTTCCCTGGGGGTCGGCGTCCCCGGACGCCAGGGTCCTCCGCTGGTAAAGACTAGTTTAGATTAGCTGGATTAGCTGGATTAGCTGGATTAGCTGGGCCGTGGCGGCCGTTTGCGGGGCCATTCCGGAACGGGGCGCAAGCCATCGAAGAGGTGCCGCAGGGCAAGCCAGGGGTGGCGCAAGAGCATCCGCGGCCCCGCGTAGCGCATGACCTCGCGCACGCGGTCGCGCATCGCGGGGGCGTAACAGTGCACCGGGCAGCGGTTGCAGGTCGGCTTGTCCGCGCCGAACGGGCAATGCTGGAGCCGCTTGCCCGCATAGGCCACCAGGCTCTCGCAGTCGGCACAGAGCCCCCGGGATTGCCCGTGGTGGTCGTGGCAGTACACTTGAGCCATGGCGGCGATGGTCCTGAGCTCGCGCGCCAGACGCGGCGAACGGTAAGGAGGCCCCTGCGCGTGGAAAACTTTCGGCTGGTCCTGCCCGAGCATCTGAATCACTTCGGCTACCTGTTCGGCGGGCACATGTTGCTCTGGGTGGACGAGATCTCCTGGATCGCGGCCAGCCTCGACTACCCGGGCTGCCGCTTCGTGACCATCGGCATGGACCGGGTGGAGTTCCGGCGGCCGGTGCGCGAGGGCGCCATCCTGCGCTTCGCGGTCGAGCGGGCATCGGTGGGCCGCACCTCGGTGCAATATACCGTCAACGTGTTCTCCGACGACATCGCGAGTGGCCGGGAAGAGCGGGTGTTCTCCACCCACGTCACCTTCGTCCGCCTGGACGAGGAGGGTCACAAGACGCTGTTGCCTGGCTGACCGGGGGCGAGGGCCGGGGAGGGCTCCAGTGCAGCCCGGCGAGCCCTGCGGCCACCCGCACCGCCCGGACTAGGGGTCTTCGACCGCAGCGGGCGAAGGCAGGTGGACTCGCGCCTCGAGGCCCCCCGCAGGGCGGTTGGTGAGCTCCAGGCGGCCGCCGTACGCGGATTCCACGATGTCCCGGACGACCGCCAGCCCGATCCCCTGGCCGGGTGTGCCGGGGTCGGCGCGGACCCCGCGGGTCGCGATCCGGGGCAGTTCCCCGGCCGGGATCCCGGGACCGTCGTCCTCGACCGTGAGCTCCGTGCCGTCCGGCGGGCTCACCCGGGCGCTCACCCGCACGCGGCCCCGGGCCCACTTGGCAGCGTTGTCGAGGAGGTTGCCCAACACCTCCATCAGGTCACCCTCGTCGCCCGCGAGCCGCAGGTCCTCCGGTACCTCCACCTGGAAGCTCAGCGCACGCCCGGCGTGCACCTTGGCCACCGAGGCGGCGACCCGCCGCACCAGGGGGGCCAGGGCGACGGAGGCGGTGAGCGGAGCCCGGCCCGTCGCTGCAGCCCGCCGCAGCTGGTAGTCCACCACCGTGGCCATCCGCTCCACCTGGTCGTGGACGCTCGCCCGGAGCTCGGGCGGCGGGGCCTCCCTCTCCAGGGCCCCCTGGAGCAGGGCCAGCGGCGTCTTCAGGCTGTGCGCCAGGTCGGCGAGGGCGTTCCGGTGTCGCTCGAGCTGGGATCGCCCGTGGGCGAGGAGGGCGTTCAGGCGGTCGGTGAGGGGGCGGAGCTCCCCCGGGTAGTGCCCGCTCAGGCCCTCCTGGCGCCCCGCCTCCACGGCGGCCACTTCGTGCACCACCCGCCGCAGGGGCGCGAGCCCCCAGCGCAGCACCAGCCCTTGCACGGCGAGCAGGCCGAGGCCGGCAGCGGCGAGCCAGCCCCACAGGCTCTGCCGGAAGCGGGCCACCTCGGCCTCCAGGGTGGCGCGGCTCTCCGCGACGCGGAAGGTGTAGCGCTCGTCGCGACCCGGCGCGAGCTCCCACACCACGCCGAGGGAGAGGGTGAGGAGGGCCGCCCCGTCCGAGCTCACGGTCTCCCGCAGCTCCGGATGCCCGGGCGGCGGCGGGGCGGGGAAGGGGACATCGAGTCCGAGGGCCGACCAGGAGCGCCAGAGCACCTCGCCTTCGCCGTCCACCACTTCGGCGTAGAGTCCGGAGCCGGGGGTCGCGAGCCGCGCGTCCGGGAGCACCTCGGGCACACTCAGGCCCAGCTCGGCGTCCAGGTCGGCCACCCCGAGCAGGAGGTACAGCTCGGCCTGCAAGCGGTCCCGTGCCGCGGCCTCGGCGCTCTGGCGAAAGCCGCGGTCGAGCGCGGCGCCGGTCAGTCCGAGGAAGGCGGTCAGCACGACCCCCGCCGCGACGAGGAGGCGGGTGTGCAGGGAGAGGGGCCGCCTCACACGCCCTCCGGAGCCCGGGCGGGAGGCGGGAGAGCGCTCTCGCACCGGAACCGGTATCCCCTCCCGCGCAGGGTCTCGATGGGGTCGAGCGCCCCTTCGGGGTCGAGCTTCCGCCGCAACCGGCCCACCAGCACCTCGAGGACGTTGCTGTCGCGGTCGGCGTCCTCGTCGTAGAGGTGCTCGGTCAGCGCGGTCTTGGAGACCAACTCGCCCGCGTGCAGCATCAGGTAGTGGAGCAGCCGGTACTCGAACGCGGTGAGGGCCACGAGTTGGCCGGAGACGGTGAGGGCCTGCGCGGCGGTGTCCAGGGCGACCGGGCCGCAGTTCAGCACGGGGCTCGCCCAGCCGGCGGAGCGGCGCAGGAGCGCCGCGAGGCGGGCCAGGAGCTCCTCCATCTGGAACGGCTTGACCAGATAGTCGTCCGCGCCGGCCTCGAGTCCCTCCACCTTGTCCTGCCAGCGGCCGCGCGCGGTGAGGATGAGGACGGGAAAACGCAGGTCGCCCCGGCGCCACCCTCGGATCAGGTCGAGACCCGAGCCGTCGGGGAGTCCGAGGTCCACCACGGCCACGTCGACGAGGTACTCACTGGCGAAGAACTGGGCGTCGCGGGCGGTTCCAGCGGCGTCCACGGCGTAGCCGGCCCCACGCAGGCGCCCCGCCAACTGGTTGCGCAGTCCGGCCTCGTCCTCGACCACGAGTGCGCGCATGGGGAGCGTGCGGTCCGCTCGCCGTCAGCGCCTGGCCGGCGGGGCCGACGGGCCTGGGGAGAAACGCGGCGGTGGCCTTCGCGTCACTCGACCACCTCACCGGTCCGGGCGTCGATCCGGAGCACCCGGACGCGCCCCCCCTCGGTGATTACCTTGACCCGGTACTCCGGGGCCTCACCCCCGATGCCGAGCACGCGCCCGCCGCTCGCCCGCCCGGCTGCCCTGGCTGCCTGGTCGGGGCCGACGTCCCCCGACTGCTGGCGCGGCGGAGGTCGGCCGGAAAACGTCCGCCCCGACGGGTAGCCACGGGACTCGGCGGGCGGCGTCTCCCAGCGCGTGCGCGGCGGGGGCTGGTCCCCGCGGTCGCGGCCGGGCGGGCGGGCGGGCATTTCGCCGCCGCGGTCACGCCCGGGTGGTGTGAAGCGTGGGTCGGGCTCGGGAGGGCGCGCGCTCACGTCCCCCGAGGCCAGGGCGAGGGCCAGGGCGAACAGGGCGGGGAGGGCAGGGAGCATGGCCGCGTCGATTCAGGGTGGAGCCCCCGGAGGGGTCGTTCTGCCGGCCGGGGGCCCCCCCGAGCCTGGCTCAGCGATGATACCTCGCCCTTGGAGCCCAGTGGGGCGCCGGGCGCACGACGACGCGGGGCTCGGCGACCACCGCGTCGTACTCGGAGTAGACGGTCCGGCACCGGCGCTCGACGACCGCGACGGTGTCCCCTTCCCTGCTACGGGGCGTGAGGTCCTGGCCGATGGACGCCCCGAGCAGCGCGCCGGCCATCGTCGCGACGCCCTGGCTGCGGCCCGAGCCGACCTCGTGGCCGGCCACACCGCCCAGGATGCCGCCCAGGATGGTGGGCGTCGCGCTCTCGGCGCGCCCGCTCGCCGGGTAATGCACGACCTCGTCCCAGCACTCCTGCCGCGGCTCCCGCACCCGCACCACGGGCGCGGGGGCCAGGTCCACGACGTAGGGGCGGTAGGCCGGCCGTGCGATCGCCACCGGCCCGCCGAGCACCACCACGGGGCGGCCGCGGTCCGCCTGCGCGGCGGGTGCGGTCAGAGTCAGGCAAAGGCCTGCGGTCACTACTGCCGTCCAACGCTTCATGGCGTGTCCTCCGTCGGGTCTCATGGGGCGTGACGGTAACGGCACGGCGCTGAACGGCGCCTGAACGGTCAGACTTCGGCAGGTGCCCGGTGTGGCCCCGCGGGACACGCCGCAAGTACATCCCTGTAGGCTCGTCTGCCGCCGTCCCTGGCGTCAGACGGTCCCGCGGGGCCGCACCGGGCACCTGCCGCGAGCGGCCCGACCCGCCGGCCTCAGCGTGCCCCGAGCCGGTCGAGGAGCGTGGACAGGGCCCACACCCGGGACTCGGCGTCGGGCAGGTCCGTGGTCACCCGGATGCGGTCGCCCCCCTCCAGGCGGTAGCGGCTGGGCTCCTTCTGGATGAGCTGAATGACCCTTGCCGGGTCGACGCTCGGCTGCGGGCCGAAGGCGACCCGCCCCCCCCGCGGTCCGAGGTCGACCTTGCGCACCCCGAGCGGGGTCGCGCGCAGCTTCAGCTCGGTCGCCCTGAACAGGACCCGGGTCGGCTCCGGCAGAAGGCCGAAGCGGTCGATCATCTCGGCCTGGAGGTCGCGCAACTGCTCGCTGTCCCTTGCGCTGGCGATGCGCTTGTAGAGGATCAGGCGCCCGTGCACGTCCGGCAGGTAGTCCTCGGGGATGAGCGCAGGGACGTGCAGGTCGACCTCGGTTCCGTGGTCCAGGGGGCGGTCGAGCTCCGGGCTCCTGCCGGCCTTCAGCGCCGCGACCGCGCGCTCCAGCAGTTCGGTGTAGAGGGCGTAGCCCACCTCCTGCATCTGCCCGCTCTGCTCGTGGCCGAGGAGCTCCCCGGCGCCCCGGATCTCCAGGTCGTGCGTGGCGAGGGTGAAGCCGATCCCCAGGTCTTCGAGGGACTCGATGGCCTCGAGGCGCTTCACCGCGTCGGCGGTCATGGCCTTCGGGTGGGGCGTGACCAGGTAGGCATAGGCCCGGTGGTGCGAGCGCCCCACTCGCCCGCGCAACTGGTGCAGCTGGGCCAGGCCGAAACGGTCCGCGCGGTTCACCACGATGGTGTTGGCGTTCGGCACGTCGATGCCGGTCTCGATGATGGTGGTGCAGACCAGCACGTTGAAGCGGCGGTGGTAGAAGTCGAGCATCACCTGCTCGAGCTCCCGCTCGCGCATCTGTCCGTGCGCGACGCGCAGGTGCGCCTCGGGGAGCAACTCCGCCACCTCCCGCGCGGTCTTCTCGATGGTCTCCACCTCGTTGTGGACGAAGAAGACCTGCCCCCCGCGCTTGAGCTCGCGCAGGCAGGCCTCGCGCAGCAGGCGGTCGTCCCAGGTGTGGACGAAGGTCTTGATGGAGAGCCGGCGGGCGGGAGGCGTGGCGATGAGCGAGAGGTCGCGCAGCCCCGAGAGGGCCATGTGCAGGGTGCGCGGGATCGGGGTCGCGGTCAGGGTCAGCACGTCCACCTCGGCGCGCAGGGACTTGAACCGCTCCTTGTGCCGCACGCCGAAGCGGTGCTCCTCGTCGATGACCACGAGCCCCAGGCGCTTGAAGGCGAGCCCGTCCTGCAGGAGCTTGTGGGTGCCGATGATGACGTCGACCTTGCCCTCGCCCAGGTCGCGGATGGTCGCGTCGAGCTCCTTCTTCGTTCGAAAACGCGAGAGCTGCTCGATCCGCACCGGCCAGTCCGCGAAGCGGTCCTGGAAGCTCTGGTAGTGCTGCTGGGCGAGCAGGGTGGTGGGCACCAGCACCGCGACCTGCCAGCCGTCCTGCACCGCGACGAAGGCGGCGCGCATGGCCACCTCCGTCTTGCCGAAGCCCACGTCCCCGCACACGAGCCGGTCCATCGGCCGCCCGCTGGTCATGTCGGCGACCACTGCGTCGATGGCGGCCTGCTGGTCGGCGGTCTCCTCGAAGGGGAAGGCCTGGGCGAAGGCCTCGTAGGCGAGGGGGTCGAGGTGGAACCGGTGCCCCTGGCGCGCGGCGCGCCGGGCGTGCAGCTCCAGCAGCTCGGCGGCGACGTCGTAGGCCTGCTCGGCAGCCTTGCGCCGGGCCTTCTCCCACTGGCCGCTGCCCAGCTTGTGGAGCGGGGCCAGGTCCGGGTCCGCGCCGCTGTACCGGCTCACGAGATGCAGGGAGGAGACGGGGACGTAGAGCAGGTCTCCGTCGGCGTACTCCAGGGTCAGGAACTCCGTCGTCAGCTCGCCGACGGTGAGGGTCCGCAGTCCGCGGTAGCGCCCGACCCCGTGCTGCTCGTGCACCACCGGCGCGCCGAGGCTGAGCTCGGTGAGGTCGCGGATGAGGGCCTCGGGGTCGCGGGTGGGGGCGGCGCGGCGCCGGCGCTGCAGGACCCGCTCACCGAAGAGCTGGGCCTCGGTGATGACCGCGATGGGCGGCTCGTCCATGAGGGTGCCCGCCTCGAGCGTCGCCACGGCGAGGGCGAACGGGGCGGAGCTCCCCAGGAAGCCCGCCCAGCCGGGGGCGAGGACGGGGTGCAGGCCGTGGCCGCGTAGCAGGTCCAGCAGGGTCTCGCGCCGGCCGGCGGACTCCGCCACGAGCAGCGTGCGGCCCGGGAACTCGGAGAGGAAGCCCCGCAGCGCCGCGAGGGGGTCGTCCGCGCGGGCGTCGACCGGCAGCCTCGGCGCGGGCCGGGTCCCGTAGTGGGGGACGCGCTCCGAGGGCTCGCCCCCCGCCAGCGTGACCTGGGGCAGGGGCTTCAGGGCCGCGAAGACCTCCTGGGGCTGCAGGAACAGGTCCTGCGGCGGGAGGAGCGGTCGTTCCCGGTCGTGCCGGCCCTGCTCGTAGCGCTCGTGCACCTCGCGCCAGAACCCCTCCGCTGCCCCCGGGAGGCCCTCCAGGCCCACGGCGAGCGTGTCGGCCGGGAGATAGTCGAAGAGGGTGTCGGTGCGCTCGAAGAACAGGGGCAGGTAGTACTCGATTCCCCCCGGGGCGAGTCCGCGGGAGACGTCGCGGTAGACGGGACAACTGCTCGGGTCGCCGGCGAAACGCTCGCGCCAGGCCTGGCGGAAGCGGCCGACGCCGTCCTCGTCCAGGGGGATCTCCCGGGCCGGGAGCAGCCGGACCGCGTCCACCTTCTCGGTGGTGCGCTGGGTCTCGGGGTCGAAGGTGCGCAGACTGTCGATGCGGTCGTCGAGCAGGTCGATGCGGTAGGGGACGGGGCTGCCCATGGGGAAGAGGTCGACCAGGGAGCCGCGCACTGCGAACTCCCCGTGCTCCATCACCTGCCCGACGCAGCGGTAGCCCGAGGCCTCCAGGCGCATGCGCAGGCGCTCCACGTCCAGGCGCTCGCGCACGTCCAGGACCAGGCTCCGGCCCTCCAGGTGCGTGCGCGGGGCGATCCGGGCCATCGCGGTGGCCGCGGTGACGAGCACCACGCCGCCCCGCACGGCCGGCAACCGGTGGAGTGCGGAGAGGCGCTCGGAGACGATGTCCTGGTGGGGGGAGAACAGGTCGTAGGGCAGGGTCTCCCAGTCCGGGAAGCGGAGCAGGGGCCGGTCCGTCTCACCCGCGAGGAAGAACCGCAGGTCCTCTTCCAGGCGATCGGCGGCGGCCGCGTCCGGCGCCAGGACGAGGATCGGCCCGCCCCGGCTTGCGGCCGCCCGGGAGACGGCCAAGCCGATGGCGGAGCCGTGCAGCCCCGCCCACCGCACCCGGTCTCCGGGACCGCGGGGGAGCAGCGGCGAAAGGGGACTGGCGCTCAGGCCGGCTGCTTCGGAAGGGTCTTGTGGGCACCGTCGCAGAAGGGCGGGCTCGCCGTGCGCCGGCACCCGCAGAGCCAGACCCTGGTCTTCTCGGCCAGGCGGAAGGGCATGGGGGCGAGCCCGGTGCCCTGGTGGGAGCCGTCGCAGAAGGGCTGGCTCCCGGACCTGCCGCAGGCGCACCACCAGTGCTCGCCGGCCTCGAGTTCCAGCGCATAGGGGAAGTTCTGGGTGGATACCGGCTCGGACATGGCGTGCTCCTGGTGGGGCCAGGGCGAGGTCACCCTGGCCCCCGGTTCTTCGCGGAACGCGGACCGGGACCCCTCGCGGGGTCCCTTGCGCGTCCCCCGGGTGCCTGCGTGACTACCGGCAGCAGGCCTCGATGCTGCCCCTGCGGGCGACTTCGTTGAAGAAGGTCCGGTAGTAGGAGACCGCGCTGGTGCCGTTGGCCGTCGCGTCGAAGATCTTCCATCCACTGCGGCTCGGGTAGAAGCGGAACTCGAGGCGCACGGGATAGGCGCCCCGGGTCTGGGGCGTGACGCGGGCGGTCACGACCACCTCGTTGCCGTAGCCCCGGCTGCGGGCCGGGAAGACGTCGACCTGGGGCTTCGGCTGGGTGTAGGCCCCGAGGTTGCGGGCGAGCGCGGCGAAGAACATGGCCTGGAGCTTGCCGGCGAACTTCGCCTTCTGCTCCTCGTCCATCTGGGCGTACAGCGCGCCGCCGGCCCAGCGTGCCATGTAGTCGAAGTCGAAGTACGGGCTGATCTCCTTCTCCAGGAAGGCCTGGGTCTCCTCGGGGCTCGCCTCGCCCCGGGCGAGGAAGCCCTCGAGCCGGTCGATGCCCGAGCGCAGGATCTGGTCCGGCGTGGCGGCGACGAAGTCCGGCAGGTCCGGGCGCTGGGGCGCGGCATAGGCGCCGGCCGCCGGCCCTGCCTGACCCATCACGGGGCCGGTGGCGTGAGGGTAGAAGTGGGGGTTGGTCTGTGCCTGGGCCGCCGTCGCGGCGGCCAGGGTGATCGCGGCCAGCCAGACTTTCTTCATGTCTCTCTCCCGAGTGAGCGAACGGAAACGACTTGGATTGATTGGCGCCGGGCAGAGGCCCTGCCGGCGCGGGCCGAGCGGTCGCCGACCGGCGGCCCGAATGGAAGCGGTGCCGGGTGAGGCGGTCGGAAGCTTACACCCCTGCCCCTCCCGTGAGAATTGCCTGCCGGCCCCGGACGGGGCCGGCGCCCCTGCCGGGGGGCGGGGGGCGTGGGGTCGTCAGCTCGCCGGCACGCCGCTCGTGGCCTCCTCGCTTTCGATGTCGAAGGCGAGCTCCCCGTCCTGCACCCGGACCTTTACGTGGCCCCCGCGCTCGAGGCGGCCGAACAGCAGCTCCTCGGCCAGCGCCCGCTTGATCCGGTCCTGGATGAGGCGCGCCATGGGCCGCGCGCCCATCCGTGGGTCGTAGCCCCGCTCGGCGAGCCAGCGCCGGGCCGTGTCCTCGACCTCGAGGGTCACGTTCCTCTCCTCGAGCTGGGCCTCCATCTCGATGAGGAACTTGTCGACGACGTGCCCGATGGTCTCGCGGTCGAGGGGCCTGAACTGCACGATGGCGTCCAGCCGGTTGCGGAACTCCGGGTTGAACAGCCGCCGGATGACCGCCGCGCCGTCCGTGGTGTGGTCCTGCGAGGTGAACCCGATGGAGGCGCGGCTCATCTGTTCCGCGCCGGCGTTCGTCGTCATCACGAGGATGACGTTGCGGAAGTCCGCCTTGCGCCCGTTGTTGTCCGTGAGCGTGCCGTGGTCCATCACCTGCAGCAGCAGGTTGTAGACGTCCGGGTGGGCCTTCTCGATCTCGTCGAGCAGCAGCACGCAGTGGGGCTGGCGCGTCACCGCCTCCGTGAGGAGCCCCCCCTGGTCGAACCCCACGTAGCCGGGGGGCGCACCGATCAGGCGCGAGACCGTGTGCCGCTCCATGTACTCGGACATGTCGAAGCGGACCAGCTCGACGCCCATGACCCGCGCGAGTTGACGGGCCACCTCGGTCTTGCCGACGCCGGTCGGTCCCGCGAAGAGGTACGAGCCGATGGGCTTCTCGACGTTGCGCAGGCCCGAGCGGGCCATCTTGATCGCGGTCGCGAGCGTCCCGATGGCCTCGTCCTGCCCGAAGACGACCATCTTCAGGTCGCGCTCCAGGTTGCGGAGCACGTCGCGGTCGGACCGGGAGACCGTCCTCGGGGGTATTCGCGCCATCCTGGCGACGATCTCCTCCACCTCGGGCACCCCGATCGTCTTCTTCCGGCGCGAGGGCGGCAGCAGACGCTGGTGGGCCCCGGCCTCGTCGATGATGTCGATGGCCTTGTCCGGCAGGTGCCGGTCGGTGATGTAGCGCTGGGCGAGCTCGGCGGCGGTGCGCAGCGCTTGGCGCGAGTAGCGCACCTGGTGGTGCTCCTCGAAGCGCGACTTGAGCCCCTCGAGGATCTTGACGGTGTCCTCCACCGAGGGCTCGGTCACGTCGATCTTCTGGAAGCGGCGCGCGAGCGCCCGGTCCTTCTCGAAGACCCCGCGGTACTCCTCATAGGTGGTCGAGCCGATGCACTTCAGCTCCCCGGAGGCCAGCATCGGCTTGATCAGATTCGAGGCGTCCATCACGCCGCCCGAGGCGGAGCCGGCCCCGATGACCGTGTGGATCTCGTCGATGAAGAGGATGGCGCCTTCCTCGCTGCGCATCTGTGCGAGGACCGCCTTCAGCCGTTTTTCGAAGTCCCCGCGATACTTGGTACCTGCGAGCAGAGCGCCGAGGTCGAGCGCGTAGATCGTGGCCGAGGCGAGGACCTCGGGTACCTCACCGTCGACGATCATCTTGGCGAGGCCCTCCGCGATCGCGGTCTTGCCCACGCCGGCCTCCCCCACGAACAGGGGGTTGTTCTTGCGCCGCCGGCACAGGATCTGGACGGTGCGCTGCACCTCGGAGTGCCGGCCGATGAGCGGATCGATCTTTCCGGCCATCGCCAGCTCGTTCAGGTTGGTGGCGTATGCCTCGAGGGCAGTGCGGGGACGGGCCTCGTGGGGGCCTTCCTCCTCGCCGTGGGGCTCTCCCGCCTCGTCCGAGCCCTCTTCCCCGGGGGCCTTCGAGCCGCCGTGGGAGAGGTAGTTGACGACGTCCAGCCGGCTCACGTTCTGCTGGTGCAGGAAGTACACCGCCTGCGATTCACGCTCGCCGAAGACCGCGACCAGCACGTTGGCGCCGGTGACTTCCTTCCTGCCCGAGGACTGCACGTGAAAGACCGCGCGCTGGAGCACCCTCTGGAAGCCCAGGGTCGGCTGCGTGTCGCGTTCCTCGTGCAGGGGGAGCACGGGGGTGTTCTCCTCCACGAAGGCGGTGAGGTCCACCCGGAGCCTCTCCAGGTCGGCCCCGCACGCACGCAGCACCTTCGCCGCGGCGGGCTCTCCGACCAGGGCGAGCAGCAGGTGCTCCACGGTGACGAATTCGTGCCGGCTCTCGCGGGCGCCGCGAAAGGCCTGGTTCAGCACGTACTCCAGTTCCTTGCTGAGCATGGCTGCAGTACCCCCGGGGGTCAGGCAGGCTCGATCGTGCAGAGCAGCGGGTGCTGGTTCTCGCGCGAGAAGGCGTTGACCTGATGCACCTTGGTCTCGGCGATTTCCCGCGTGAAGACCCCGCACACGCCCTTCCCGCGCGTGTGCACCTGCAGCATCACCTGCGTGGCCTTGTCGCGAGGCATCGAGAAGAAGGACTCCAGCACGTGCACGACGAAATCCATGGGTGTGTAGTCGTCGTTCAGGAGCACGACCCTGTACAGGGGGGGGCGCCTGACCTTCGGTTTCGCCTCGTCGAGCTCGAGCCCTTCACGGGGCGCCTGGCGGGGTAGCTCGGCCATCCATTCACCGGAGCCCTGACTCCGGTCCTCCTGTCGCCTGGGAACGCCCCGGGCAGGCGAGTCCGCCTACCGCTCATAGACTCCCGCCGGGGGGCAGAGTTCACGGGAAGGATAGCCCCCCCGGCGGCCGGTCGCATGAGCCGCCGGGGGCGGGAGGTGCGGTGCCTCAGGCGGACCCCATGTGGCGCACCAGCTCCTCTCCGAAGCCCGAGCAGCTGACCTCTCGAGCGCCGTCCATCAGCCGGGCGAAGTCATAGGTCACGGCCTTCGCCTGGATCGCCCCGCTCATCCCGCGCACGATGAGGTCCGCGGCGGCGGTCCAGCCCAGGTGGCGGAGCATCATCTCCGCGGAGAGCACGAGCGAGCCCGGATTCACCTTGTCCTGGCCGGCGTATTTGGGGGCCGTCCCGTGAGTGGCCTCGAACATGGCGGTCGTGTCCGAGAGGTTCGCCCCCGGGGCGATCCCGATGCCCCCCACCTGGGCCGCCAGGGCGTCGGAGATGTAGTCCCCGTTCAGATTGAGGGTCGCAATCACGCTGTACTCCTCGGGGCGCAGAAGGATCTGTTGCAGGAAGGCATCGGCGATCACGTCCTTCACCACGATCTCACGCCCGGTGCGGGGGTTCCTCAGCCGGCACCAGGGTCCGCCGTCGATCTCGGTCGCCCCGAACTCCTCGCGCGCGAGCTCGTAGCCCCAGTTCTTGAAGGCCCCCTCCGTGAACTTCATGATGTTGCCCTTGTGCACCAGGGTGACCGACGGGCGGTCGTTGTCGATCGCGTAGCGGATCGCCTTGCGCACCAACCGCCGGGTGCCCTCGCGCGAGACGGGCTTCACGCCGATGCCCGACGTCTCGGGAAAGCGGATCTTCCGCACGCCCATGTTCTTCAGCAGGAAGTCGATGACCTTGCGTGCCTCGGGCGTGCCGGCCGCCCACTCGATCCCGGCGTAGATGTCCTCCGAGTTCTCCCGGAAGATCACCATGTCGGTCCGCTCGGGGTGCTTCACGGGGCTCGGGGTGCCCGGGTAGTAGCGGATGGGGCGCAGGCAGACGTAGAGGTCGAGCTCCTGGCGCAGCGCCACGTTGAGCGAGCGGATCCCCCCGCCCACGGGCGTGGTGAGGGGGCCCTTGATGGAGACGACGTAGTCGCGGACGGCCTCCAGGGTCTCCGCCGGCAGCCAGGTGTCCTTGCCGTAGATGCGCACGGCCTTCTCGCCCGCGTACACCTCCATCCAGGCGATCCGCCGGGTCCCCCCGTAGGCCCGCTCCACCGCCGCGTCCACCACCCGCCGCATGACGGGGGTGATGTCCACGCCGATGCCGTCGCCCTCGATGTAGGGGATGACGGGGCGCCCGGGGACGTTCAGTGAGGAATCCGCGCCGACGGTGATTCGCTCGCCGTCGGTGGGCACCCGGATGTGCTGGTAGGTCATGGGTTCCTGACTCCTTTTCTAGGGCAATACCTTGCGAAACGGTTTGACGGTGACCCGTTCGTAGACTCCGGCGGCGACGTAGGGGTCGGCGTCGGCCCAGGCCCGTGCGGCTTCGAGACTGGGAAAGTCCGCGACCACGAGGCTGCCGGTGAAGCCGGCGGGGCCCGGGTCCTCCGTGTCCAGTGCCGGGTGGGGGCCGGCCAGCACCAGCCGGCCCTCGGCCCTCAGCCCCTGGATCCGCTCCAGGTGCGCGGGCCTGGCCTGGAGGCGCCGGGGCAGGCTCTCGGGCACGTCTTCCGAGAAGATTGCGTAGAGCAAGGGGGTCGTTCTCCTTCGCGCCCGTGGGCGGGTGTCAGCGGGATCCTAGGCGATCTGCCCGTCCCCGTGGCGGGCCTTTGTCTGGACCCCTACGCTCGATGGGAGGGGCCGTGGCGGGCGTGGCCGTGCCGGGCGTGGGCGTGGTGGTGCCGGGAGGGCCTGTGGTGATGCCGGTGCCCGTGGTCCCGGTGGCGGCCGCGGCGACGGGAACGCTCCAGGGCGAGGCGCACGACGACGTACCCCACCGCGCCGAGGAAGGCCGCCAGCAGAGTGAGCGGGTGGGTCGCGAAGGCGAGGACCTCGCGGGCGAGGAGGACGAGGAACTCGCCGACGGTGAGCGGTCCGTCCCCGTCGAGACCGGGCGCGGGGGGGAGCAGCGCGGGGGCAGGCGAAGGGGCCCAGCGCGGGACCGCGGACCCGGCACCGGGGTCGAGGGCGGGGGACTCGAGGCCGCGCGGGGGCGGGTCCGGGTCGGAGCGGGACAGGATGAAGTCCCCGCGTCCGAGGAAGGACACGTGCAGCCGGCCGAGCGCGTCCACGGTCGGGGTGAACACTTCTGCCGCGAAGCGCAGGATCTCCTCCGCCAGGGGCGTGGAGAGGAGCGGCTCGCGCGGGTCTTCACCGAGATAGGGGGTGCGCCGGCCGATCGACTGGGCCGCGGCGGAGCGGGACCGGGTCGTCCCCGGGGCCGCCCCGCCTTCCGTGACGAACGATGTCCAGGGGGCGGTGTCGATGCCTCCCGGAAGGTCCAGGAAGCGTTCCGCAGCGGGGCTGTCCGAGCGCGGGGGCGCAGACCCCGCCGGCGGGCCGGGTGGCTCGATGGGCAGGGCGGGGGCGAGGAGCGGGAGGGCGAGCCCTGCCAGTACGGCGAGTGTGCCGACCCCGCGGTCGGTGCTACCGGCCGCGTGGGCCCGGTGCGCAGACCCGGCAGCGCCCGCGTGGCCCCCGGGGGAAAGTCGCTGGCAAATCCGGTAGAGTAGGTGCCCCATGTCGTTCAGTGCCTACGACCTGCACTCGCACTCCACGGCTTCGGACGGGACCCTGGACCCAGCGGACCTGGTGGCCCGTGCCCACGCCGCCGGCATCCATTCGTTCGCGCTCACCGACCATGATACGACGGCGGGCCTCGCCGAGGGGAAGGCGCAGGCCGAACGCTCGGGGCTCGCCTTCGTGAACGGTGTCGAGGTCTCGGTCACCTGGGACAAACGCACCGTGCACGTCGTGGGGCTTCAGGTGGAACCGGGCAACGAGACGCTCGAGACCGGACTCGCGCGGCTGCGCGCGTCCCGTGACTGGCGCAACGAAGAGATTGGCCGGCGCCTCGAGCGCCACGGGATCCCCGACGCGTTGGAGGGCGCCCGCCGCTTCGCCCGCGGCAGCGTCGTCGGCCGCATGCACTTCGCCCGGGACCTCGTCGAACGGGGGCTCCTGCGGGACGTGCGGGAGGTCTTCCGGCAGTTCCTGGCCCGGGGCAAGCCGGGGCACGTTCCCGGGGCCTGGGCGAGTCTCGAGGAGGCGGTCGCCTGGATCCGGGCGGCCGGGGGCCAGGCCGTGCTGGCCCATCCGGCACGCTACGACCTGAGCGGCTTGCGCCTGCGGGGGCTGTTCGGCGAGTTCCGTGAGGTGGGTGGGGAGGCGGTCGAGGTGGTCTCGGGCAGCCACAGCCGGGACGACACCCTGGTGGTGGCGGGCGCCACGCGCGGGGCGGGGATGCTGGCCTCTGCGGGCAGCGACTACCACGGGCCCGAGAACCCCTGGTTCGAACTGGGCAGGCTGCCGGCGTTGCCGCAGGGCTGCGTGCCCGTCTGGCAATCCTGGACACGCTGACCCGGTAACCGCGCCGATGGCCCAGTACTTCGAAGTGCACCCCGAGAACCCCCAGGCGCGCCTGGTGAGCCAGGTTGCGGCCGTGGTCCGGTCGGGCGGGGTCGTCGTCTACCCGACCGATTCCGGCTACGCCTTCGGTTGGGCGATCGGGGACAAGACTGCCCAGGACCGCATCCGCCTGATCCGGCGGCTCGAGGACAGCCACGACTTCACGCTCGTGTGCCGCGACCTCTCGGAGATCGCGACCTACGCCAATGTGGGGAACACGGCCTACCGCCTGATGCGCGGCGCCACCCCCGGCCCCTACACCTTCATCCTCAAGGCGACCCACGAGGTGCCCCGCAGGCTCCAGGACCCGAAGCGCAGGACGATCGGTCTGCGCGTCCCCGACAACCGCATCGCGCGGGCCATCCTCGATGCCCTCGGCGAGCCGCTGATGAGTTCCTCGCTCGTTCTGCCCGGCGACGAGATGCCGCTGACCGACCCCGAGGAGATCCGCGACCGCGTGGGGAAGCAGGTGGACCTGATCGTCCATGGAGGATTCTGCGGCTACGAGCCCACCACGGTGGTGGACCTGCAGGGCGACGTGCCCGAGGTGGTGCGCCGGGGCAAGGGCGACCCCTCGCCCTTCGAGACGCCGTAGGTCGGGGGCGGCGATGGACGAGCTCAACCTGGCACAACGCATCGCCATCTGGGTGCTGCCCGTGCTCTTCGCCATCACGATCCACGAGGTCGCCCACGGATGGGTGGCGCGCGCGCTCGGCGACCCGACGGCGATGATGCTGGGTCGGCTCACCGTGAATCCCCTGAAGCACATCGACCCCATCGGCACCGTGCTCCTGCCGGGCCTGCTCCTGTACGCCGGTGGCTTCGTGTTCGGTTGGGCGCGCCCCGTGCCGGTGACCCGGGAGAATCTGCGTGACCCGCATCGGGACATGGCGCTCGTCGCCGCGGCCGGCCCCACCGCGAACCTCGTGATGGCCCTCTTCTGGACCCTGGTGGTGCGCCTGGGGACCCTCACCCACGAGGCGCTGCCCTGGCTCGGGGTGCCTCTCGTCTACATGGGCGTGGCGGGGATCTTCATCAACCTGATCCTCCTCCTGCTCAACCTGGTGCCGATCCTGCCCCTCGACGGCGGGCGGATCCTCGCCGCGCTCCTGCCCCGACGGGTCGCGGCCCGGTTGGCGCGGACGGAGCCCTACGGTCTCGTGATCCTGCTGGCGCTGCTGGCCCTGGGCGTCCTTGGACAGGTCCTGTCGCCCGTACTATTCTTCGGCGCCACCGCCCTGGGGTGGCTCGGCGGACTTCCTGGAGAGATCACCCTGCAGGTCCTGGAGGCCCTGGGCGCGCTGTGAGCCCGGGGCGAGCCATCCACGCAAGACGACCGGTCCCCCTGGGACCGCATCGGCCCGACCCCCTGGGGTCGCGGCGTAAGAGGAGCTAGCCGTGGCGAGCGTCGCACCCCAACACCAGCGCGTGCTCTCGGGCATGCGCCCGACCGGTGCCCTGCACCTGGGCCACTACCACGGTGTCCTGAAGAACTGGCTGCGCCTGCAGCAGGAGTACGAGAGCTTCTTCTTCGTCGCCGACTGGCACGCGCTCACCACGCACTACAACGAGCCCGGGGCCATCGCCGACAACGTGTGGGAGATGGTGGTCGACTGGCTCGCCGCGGGCATCAACCCCGGCCTCGCGCGGATGTTCGTGCAGTCCCGGGTGCCGGAGCACGCCGAGCTGCACCTCCTGTTGTCCATGTTCACCCCGCTCGGTTGGCTGGAGCGTGTCCCCACCTACAAGGAGCAGCAGGAACGGCTCCAGGACCGCGACCTCTCGACCTACGGCTTCCTCGGCTATCCGCTTCTGCAGGCCGCCGACATCCTGATCTACAAGGCCGGTTTCGTCCCGGTCGGCGAGGACCAGGTCGCGCACGTGGAGCTCACCCGCGAGGTGGCCCGGCGCTTCAACCACCTCTACGGGCGCGAGCCAGACTTCGCCGAGAAGGCGGAGGCGGCGGTCAAGCACATGGGCAAGAAGGCCGGGCACCTCTACCAGGAGCTACGGCGGCGCTACCAGGAGCAGGGAGACGCCGAGGCCCTGGAGAAGGCTCGTGCCCTGCTCGAGGCCCAGCAGAGCCTCTCGCTCGGCGACCGGGAGCGGCTGTACGGGTATCTGGAGGGCGGCGGGAAGGTGATCCTGCCCGAGCCCCAGGCCCTGCTGACGCCGGCCTCCAAGATGCCGGGCCTGGACGGCCAGAAGATGTCCAAGTCCTACGGCAACGCCATCTCGCTGCGCGAGGACCCGGCGTCGGTCACCCGGAAGCTCCGCACGATGCCCACCGACCCTGCGCGTGTGCGCCGCACCGACCCCGGCGATCCGGCGAAGTGCCCCGTCTGGCAGTTCCACGAGATCTACTCGAGCGAGGAGGTCAAGGGGTGGGTCCAGCAGGGGTGCCGCAGCGCCGGCATCGGTTGCCTGGACTGCAAGCAGCCCGTGGTCGAGGCCGTGCTCGCGGAGCTCGCGCCCATCCAGGAACGGGCGCAGGAATACCGGGCGCGTCCGGAGACCGTGCGTGGGATCGTCGCGGAGGGCTGCGAAGAGGCCCGCGCGGTGGCTCGCGAGACACTCGACGAGGTCCGCCACGCCATGGGGCTGGCGTACCGGTAGGGGATCGTGGCGGCCGTCCTCCACGCGATCCCGGCCCCCCCTTCGCGCGAAGGCGCGGCGGCACCTTCGCCGCTCGCCCTGGTCCGGGGTACGCCGCTCGCGGAGGTGCCGCGGGACCTCTACATCCCGCCCGACGCCCTGGAGGTGGTCCTGGAGGCGTTCGCGGGCCCGCTCGACCTGCTGCTCTACCTGATCAAGCGCCACGGGCTCGACATCCTCGACATCCCCATCGCCGAGGTGACCCGCCAGTACGTGGAGTACGTGGAGCTGATGAAGGAGCTCAAGCTCGAGCTGGCGGCCGAGTACCTGGTGATGGCGGCCACGCTGGCCGAGATCAAGTCGCGCATGCTCCTGCCCCGCCCGGCGGCCACCGCTCTGGAGGAGGACCCGCGGGCCGAGCTGGTGCGCCGCCTGCAGGAGTACGAGCGGATCAAGCGGGCCGCGGAAGACCTGGACGGCCTGCCGCGGCTGGGCCGGGACCTGCTCGCGACGGTGGTGGAGGCGCCCGGTGCCCTCGGCACGCGACCGCTACCGACCGTCACCCTCGCCGACCTGCTGGGGGCGATGCGCGAGCTGATGGCCCGCGCCGACCTGTTCGCGAGCCACCACGTGCGGCGCGAGCCGCTCTCCGTGCGCGAGCGCATGAGCCGGGTCCTGGAGCGGCTGTCGGGCGGGCGCTTCGTGGAGCTGGCGGACTGCCTGGTCCCCGGGGAGGGGCGGGCCGGGGTCGTGGTGACCCTGCTGGCCCTGCTGGAGCTGCTGCGCTCCGCTCTGATCGAGCTCGCCCAGGCCGAGCCGTTCGGTCCCATCCACCTGCGGGCGGTCGCCTGAACCCCGTGGGGCTCCACGTGCCGAGTGCGGACGGACCCGGTCTGCCCGTCCCCGGGAGGGGCGGCGCGTGAGTCCGGAGGAGATCCGCAACACGCTCGAGGCGGCCCTGCTCGCCGCTGGCCGCCCGCTCTCCGTGGACAGCCTGGTCGAGCTGTTCGACCCGGAGTCCCCGGACGTGGCTCTGCCCGACCGGCGCCTCGTCCGTGAGACCCTGAGCCGGATGGCGGAGGAGTACTCCGGGCGCGGTATCGAGCTTCGGGAGGTCGCCAGCGGGTTCCGGATCCAGGTTCTCCCGGAATACGCCCGGCGGCTCGGCCGCCTGTGGGCCGAGCGTCCGGCCCGCTACTCCCGGGCCCTTCTCGAGACGCTCGCCCTCATCGCCTATCGTCAGCCCGTCAGCCGTGCCGAGATCGAGGAGATTCGCGGAGTGGGGGTGAGCAGCTCGATCTTCAAGACGCTTCAGGACCGGGACTGGGTGCGGGTGGTGGGGCATCGGGACACTCCCGGGCGGCCCTCCCTCTTCGGCACGACGCGCCAGTTCCTGGACGACTTCAATCTGAAGCAGCTCTCGGACCTTCCGCCGCTCTCCGAGCTCCAGGACCTGGACCGGATGACCGGCGACCTCTTCGAGGCGGTCGTCGCCGGGGCCGCCGTGGCTGCGCAGGACGCGGGGGAGGGCGAGGAGGGCGCTGCGCCTGCGGCTTCGCCGAGGCCGCGAGGGTTGCCTGCGCCCGAGAGTGCCCACGCGGGGGAGGGCGACGCGTGAGGGCGGCCCGACCCGCGCGCACCCGGAAGACCCGCGCCAGCGCCGAGGTGCGCACCGAGCCCCTGCGCCGGGAACGGGTTCAGAAGGTGCTGGCCGACCTCGGGCTCGGCTCGCGGCGGGAGATTGAGGGCTGGATCGTCGCCGGGCGCGTACGGGTCAATGGTCAGCCGGCCTTGCTCGGCGTGCGGGTCGGCCCCACCGACTCGGTGACGGTCGACGGCCGGGCGGTGACGCGGCGGAGATTCCGGGAGGCGCCCGCCGCCCGGGTCCTGGCCTATCACAAGCCCGAGGGGGAGGTCGCCACGCGCCGGGACCCCGAGGGCAGGCCGACCGTGTTCGAACACCTGCCGCGGGGCCGCTGGATCGCCGTGGGCCGCCTCGACGTCAACACGACCGGGCTGCTGCTCTTCACCAACGACGGGGCGCTCGCCGCCGCGCTGATGCACCCGCGCAGCGCGGTCGAGCGGGAGTACGCCGTGCGGGTGTTCGGCGAGGTCCCCGAAGGCACCCTGGAACGGCTGCGCGAGGGCGTCGAGTTGGACGACGGACCTGCGCACTTCGACCAGGTCGTGGACGCGGGGGGCGAGGGGCGCAACCACTGGTTCCGGGTGGTGCTGCGCGAGGGCCGGCAGCGCGAGGTGCGCCGCCTGTGGGAGTCCCAGGGCGTGCGGGTCAGCCGGCTGATCCGGGTCCGCTACGGGCCCTTCGCCCTGCCGCGCATGCTGCGCCCGGGGCGCTGGCAGGAGCTCGAGCCTGCGGCGATCGACGGCCTGCGGGCCGCGGCCGGTTTGCCCGTCGCGTCCCCCGCACGGCCCCGGCCCCGCAAGAGGGCTGCACCCCGGCGCCGCCGGCCCGCCTAGGGGCGGCCCCTCGCCCGGGGGCCGTCCATCCCCGTGATGCCCTCTCCCGGCCCGCACGCGACGCCTCCCCCTGCCGGAGGCCTCGCGCCGCTCGACCGGCGTTCCGGGCGCGGAAGGTCTTCCGAGCCTTGCTGGCGGCGTGCGGACCTCGCCCCCGATGCGACGGGTGCTGTCTCTCAGGTCATTGCGCGGCCAGCGCCTGGTTCAGGCGGCGCTCGACCTCCGCCTTGTAGTACAGGTAGCGGACCGTGGGGGTGAGTCCGCTCACCCCCGGGCGGTCGTCGATGGCCGAGAGGTCCACGTCGGTGACGTACACGGGGTAGGGCTCGCCGCTCCCGCGGGCCGCCAGCACCTGCGCGACCACCTCTTCGAAGAGGTGGGGACCGTGGTCCCCGGTGGAGTACTCGACCCCGTCGCAGAGCACCCGCAGGGACGGTTGCGGGGTCTCGGTCTCCACCACGACCTTCACCTCCAGATAGGGCTGAAGCGTCGCGCGGACCGGCCGGGTCACCCGGGAGGCCGCGAGATCGCCCGAGCGCTGCGCCGCGAGGCGGTAGAACTCGAGGGGGTCGCCGGCCTCAGCCGCCGGACGTCCCAGGCCGCTCGCGTTCTGGCGAAACGCGACGGCCTCGAGGAAGCGCGCGTACGGGGTGAGCAGCGTGAGCTCCTCGTGGAAGGGAACCGTGTCCCTGAAGAGCGAGCCGTTCTCGTCGAGCACGTAGACGTCGGCCTCCGCCCCGCGGACCTGGTAGAAGACCTGGACCCGCCCCGGCGCGTTGCAGGCGTACACCACGGGCAGGGCGGAGCCGGACGAGGACCCGCGGTCAAACCGCGTGGCGGCGTACTCCGGCAGGGCGCTGCCCAGGTGCTCGTGCAGGGCGGCGGCGTTACCCACGCGTTCCACCCGTGGCCGCTCGCCTTCGAAGGTGACACTGAAGAAGACGTCGGAGACCTTCATGAGCCACCGGGTGCCCCGGCGCTCCTCCCCCGCGGCGAACACCCGCGCGGCCTCCTCCAGCAGTCCCTGCACCCGGTGGGCGATGCTCGGGCCCCGGTAGGGCGTGAAGCAGTGGACGGTGAGATCCACGGGCCCCAGAGCGGTGTGGGCCAGCCAGTCCCGCAGGCAATCGACGAGCCCGTCCGCCCCCTCGTAGTGGGCCGTGAACACCTCCTTCCAGCTGGTCACGAAGACGTAGTCGATCGCGAGGCAGAGGTTGTCCTCGCGCGCCCCGTAGTTGAGCGGGTCCAGGCGGTCGGTGGTGAGGTGCAGGCCGTGGCGCGTGTAGCTCGCGAGGGGGTCGACCCCGAGGTTGAGCAGCATGCAGGCTCGGAGCGGCCGGGAGGGCGCCCCCAGGGCCTCGACGCTCGGCTCGCCCGGCTCGGTGGCGGGAAACGCTCGGCGCAGGGCGCCGAGCGTGAAGGGCAGCTCCCGCCCGAAGACGGACTGCTCCTCACCCTCGAGGGCGACTGACGTGCGCTCGGTGGCGACGCCGTTGAAATGGCACCAGACCAGGGCCTCGACCAGGGTGCCCGCACGGCGCAGGGCGGGGAGCAGTCTCCCCCCCTGGGCGGTGCCGCTGCCCCGGAAGACGAGCCACTCTTCCCGGCCGTCGTAACGGACCCGCTGGAGCACCAGGTGCGATTCGGCGAGCTGCCCCAAACGCACGCCGCTGATCCACTGGACCTTGCCGACGCGGTGCTCGAACGCGGCGAAGAGCCGCCGGCCCAGAATGGTCATGTCCCGCTGGCTGATGGCGGCGGTTGCGGTGTGCTGGCGCGCGAAGGCGGACAGCGCCCGGTAGCTGCGGGTCAGGGCCTGGACGATGCGCTGGCGATCCTCGACGACGCGCTCGAGCTTCCAGGTGTCGCGCAGGTCCAGGTTCTGGACCTGGGCCTCGTTCCAGTGCCAGGTCTGAACGAGGGCCCGAAGCTGCGCGGGGCGGGGGTCGTCCTCGCCGGGTGGCCGCGGGCGGCTCAGGTGCTGGCCGGCCTTGAAGTACAGGCACCGGCGGGCGAGCTCGACCCTCTCCCGGTCCCCCTGGGCGAGCAGGTAGCCCTCGACCTTCTCCAGCATCAGGGCGTACGGGTCGAGCCGGTCGAGCTGGGTCGTCCCGGCGTACACGGCCGCCTTGAACCTCTGGGCCAGGAGCCCCGGGTTGGGGAATTCGCTCGCGTAGCTCTCGAGCAGGAGGATCTTCAGGAGCGACTTGTAGGGGCTCGAGACGGCCTTGTAGAGCTGCCAGAGGGCTGCCCCCAGGAACTCGTTGGCCGGAACCCCCTGCAGCCCGCCGAAGTCCAGCACCTCGGCGGAGTCCACGAAGCGCCGGCGCAGCAGTTCGCCACCGTACGCCTCGTACTCCCCGTCGTGCTCGGGCGGGACGAGCCACCAGAGGGGCTGGCGCCCGGCGACCAGGAGCGCCGTGCGGTAGAACTCCTCGAGCAGCAGCTGGCGCTGGGCGCTCCCGCTGCTCTGCTCGGACAGGCCGTCGAAGCGTCCGGAGCGGACGTCCGCGGCCGACATCAGGTAGAAGTGCACCTCGAGGTCCAGGGTGGCCGCCCACTCGGCCACGCCCTGCGCCTTGCGGCGCAGGACCTCGATCGCCGCCTCCGGCAGGTCCTCGCGGTGGCAGAGCCAGACGTCGAAATCGCTGTGCTCGGAATAGGCCAGCGTCCCCGAGCTGCCCATCAGGTACAGGGCGTCCACGTCGTAGGTGAGCGGGACGCGGCGCTTGTAGTCGAAGGTGCGGGCCACCCGGCCGGCCGACGCCAGCGCGTGTTCCGACGGGGAGTAGGCGGCGACGCCGTACGGGGCGTCCCGGGAGACGAACCCGGGCAGTGCCGGGTGGTTGGTGTGGAAGAGGATCGGCAGCACCTCCACGAAGGGGCGCTGGCGCTGGGGGAGGGCGGCCACGGTGCGCTTCAGGCGCTCGCGGTTCAACGCCAGGAAGCGCTGCTGGATGGCCCGGGGCTCAGCGATGGTCACGGTCGGTCCTGACGGCTCGTCACAGGTCTGTATCGGGGGATCCCGCTACGGCCTTGAGGCTTGCACACGACTTGACGGAAGCTAGACTTGCACTATAGGTAGAGGTCTCTTTGGCAACACGCTGATTGGGCTCGATGTCCGAGAATCCAAAGTGCCAAGCCCCCGGAGCCGGAGCCGGAGCCGGAGGCGGGGGTACCCCCCGTCGCGAGGGCCGACCGCTCGCGCTCCTGCTCCTGGCGCTGGTGCTCGGGGGCTGCAGCACCGCGCCGGTCAGTCGCACACCCTCCGCGAGCGCCGACCCCGTGGCGAGGCTCGCCCAGGAGCAGGTGGGGCGGCCGTATGTCTACGGGGCGAGCGGACCCACGAGCTTCGACTGCAGCGGGCTCGTGCAATACGCCCATCGCAACGCCCTCGGCGTGGAGGTTCCGCGCACCGCCCGCGAGCAGTTCGCGCGGGCGAGCCCGGTGAGCCGCAGCCGTCTTCGCCCCGGGGACCTGGTGTTCTTTCGGCCTGGTCCCGGCAAGGGCCTGCACGTGGGGATCTACGTCGAGGACCTGCTCTTCGTCCACGCGCCTTCGAGCGGCAGTCGCGTCTGCTACGCCAGCCTCGAGGACTCCTACTGGCGTGAGAGCCTGCTCGGGGGCGGCCGCCTGCGGTGAGGCAGCTCGGCCGGCCTGAGGCAGGTCAGCAGGCCGGGGTATCCACCACGCGGGCTGCGGAGTACGACATCGGGACGCCGAAGACGTCGTGCAGGACGTAGAGCGTCACCGGAACCCCAAGCACCATCCCCCAGATCCCGAACGCGTGGTACCCCACGAAGAGGATGATCAGCACCAGGACCGGATTGAGGTTCAGGTGTCGGCCGAAGATCTGCGGGTTGAGGAGGTAGGCCTCGACCAGGTGCACGACGGATACCAGCACGACCACTGCGGCCGCCTTCTCCAGACCTCCCGCGTTCAGCGCCACCAGCACGATGGGGGTCGTCGAGATGAACGTCCCGAGCACGGGGATGAAGCCGCACACGAACACGATGAGCGAAAGCACGGCGAGCGAAGGGACCCCGAGGAAGGCGAGGCCGGTCGCCGTGAGCGCCGTGTTCACCAGGGCGATCAGGGCCTGGGCCTGGATGGAGCGTCCCACGACGTACGCGAAACGCACCACCGGCTGCGCCGCTTCCTCGTAGAAGTCCTGCAGGCGCGAGGCGCGCAGGCCGCGGATCTGGCTGACCAACCGGTCGTGGTCGATGAGGATGAGGAAACTGAAGAGCAGCGCCAGCAGCGTCGTCACCGCGCCCTGGTAGAGCAGGTTGATGGCGTGCGGTGCGTACTCGCGGATGCGGACCTTCTGCTGCGCGAGGATGGAGTCGAGCAGCAGGTCCTCCTCGAGGGTGTTGTAACGTGCCAGGCTGCCGGCGGTCGCGGGGTCCAACTCGGCCCCGTTCAGATCCTTGCCGATCAGTCCGGGGTCCAGCCCGAGGCTTCGCGTCTCGCGACTCAGCTTCTCGTCCACCCGCTGGCGTGACTCCGCATCGAGGACGCTGCGAAGAAAGCCGACCAGGGGGCGCTGCATGGCGGGGTAGCGCTGCACGAAGCCCGTCTTGACCCCGACCAGCGTCGCCTGGATGTCCCCGAGACGCCCGATCAGGGAAGTCGCCTCCCGGATCACGTTCGGCGTGACGTAACTGACGAAGCCGGTGAGTCCGGCCAGGAAGATCAGGTAGACGGCGACCAGGGAGACACGGTACGGCAGGCGGAGGTACCTGGGCCCGAAGCCCGCGAGGCGGAGCGCGACGAAAGCCAGGACGAAGGTGAGGAAGACCAGGCTGAAGAAGTCCCGCATCAGCCACAACAGCCCGAACAGGACGAGCCAGATGAGGGCCCGCCGATTCAGTTGGTAGAACTGGTCGAGGCTGAAGGCCATGAGGGCCCGCCCCGGCTGCGGGCCAGGGCGGTGGCTCGCGTTGCTTCGACCTTACTTCTGGGTGGTCGGGCGGTACTCGCCGGGCGGCACGTAACTGGAACCCCCGATCGGCTTGTAGTCGCCGAGTTGAGGCGCCGTCATCGCCCCTGCTCCGGTTGTCCTCGGCGCCGGGACGTAGGCCGGCACGCCGGCGCCAGTTCCGGGCGCCTGGGTGGCGGGCGGGGTGTAGGTGGGCACCTGGGGCATCGCGGGAGTCTGCGGCATGGCCGGGGCCGCCGCAGGGGCCTGGGCGGGCACCTGGGGCTGAGCAGGGAGCTGAGGCTGCGCCGGCATCGCCGGTGCGCTGGCGGGAGCGCCGTAGCCGTAGCCCGGGGCGCCTTGGGGCGCGGGCGCCGTCCCGTAGCCGGGTGCGCCGCCGTAGGCCGGAGCGCCGCCATAGGCAGGGGCGCTACCGTAAGCCGGTGCACCACCGTAAGCAGGAGCGTTGTACCCGGGTGCGCCGTACCCCTGTGCGCCAGAACCGGGCTGGCCATACGCCGGAGCCCCGTACCCGGGCGCGCCGTAACCGGGCTGGCCGTAGGCCGGAGCACCATACCCGGGCGCGCCGTAACCGGGCTGGCCGTAGGCCGGAGCGCCGTAGCTCGGCTCGTCCTTCTTGCCACCGAACCACTTCGACGGGTTGAACATGTCGCCCATGCCGCCGGCGACCGCGTTGTCGACCAGCGCGAGCGAGCCGACGTTGACGATCAGCAGGGAACCGAGGGCTACCTTGAGAGAGTGCTTCATGTGTCCTGCTCCTGGTGTCGGGAAACCGCTGGGACCGGACCGCAAGCGCGGGATGCCATGACGGACGGAGGGACCGAGGAGTGGTTGCTTGCGGGCAAGGAAACCGGTGGTGGGCGATGCTGGGCTCGAACCAGCGACCCCTGCCGTGTGAAGACAGTGCTCTCCCACTGAGCTAATCGCCCGTTTCCGGGGCGGATTCTACGAACTGGTGCGAGCGCGGGTCAAATCCAAAGATGAGGACCCCTCCCCACGGGTCGTCCGGACTCCCCGGCCGGCCTCCTGCCCGCCCCGGAGGCCGGGCATTGCCCCGCCGCCGGCCGCCCGATTTCGGGGGTCCCCGCCGGCTGGTAGACTCGGCGCCTGGCCCTTGCCATTGCCCTGCCTTCGCCATGACCGTGCGCACGCGCTTCGCCCCGAGCCCCACCGGATACCTCCACATCGGCGGTGTCCGCACTGCCCTCTTTTCCTGGCTGTACGCCCGCCGGCACGGCGGCACGTTCATCCTGCGGATCGAGGACACGGACCTGGAGCGGTCCACACCGGAGGCGGTGAACGCCATCCTCGAGGGGATGGCGTGGCTCGGCCTCGACTACGACGAGGGGCCCTTCTACCAGACCCAGCGTTTCGACCGCTATCGCGAGGTGGCGGACCGGCTCATCGCCGAGGGCAAGGCCTACCACTGCTACTGCTCGAAGGAGCGTCTGGAGGAGCTGCGCAGCGCTCAGATGGCGCGCAAGGAGAAGCCACGCTACGACGGTCTGTGCCGGCACCGCACCGGCCCGCCCCCCGAGGGCGTGCGCCCCGTCATCCGGTTCCGGAATCCCGAGAACGGAGTGGTCGTGGTGGAGGATCTCATCAAGGGCCGGATCCCCTTCCAGAACGCGGAGCTCGACGACCTGATCCTGGTCCGCGCCGACGGGACGCCCACGTACAACTTCACCGTCGTCGTCGACGACCTCGACATGCGGATCACGCACGTGGTGCGCGGTGACGATCACGTCAACAACACACCCCGGCAGATGAACATCCTGCGGGCGCTGGGGGCCGAGCCGCCCGCGTATGGGCACGTGCCCATGATCCTCGGGCCCGACGGGCAGAAGCTCTCGAAGCGCCACGGCGCGGTGAGCGTGCTGCAGTACCGCGAGGACGGCTACCTTCCCGAGGCGCTGCTGAACTACCTCGTGCGCCTGGGCTGGTCGCACGGAGACCAGGAGATCTTCTCGATCGACGAGATGGTGTCGCTGTTCGACGTCCGCGACGTCAACAGGGCCGCGTCCGCGTTCAACCCGGAGAAACTGCTCTGGCTGAACCAGCATTACCTGAAATCGAGGGAGCCCGAGCACGTGGCACGCCACCTGGCTCCCCACATGGGGCGGTTCGGCGTCGACCCGACCTCCGGACCGGACCTGGCGGACGTGGTCGTGGCCCAGCGCGAGCGAGCCAAGACGCTGACCGAGATGGCGGCGAACAGCCTCTACTTCTACCAGGACTTCGCGGCCTACGACGATCAGGCGGCGGCGAAACACCTCACGGCGGATGCGGCTGGGCCGCTGGCGGTGCTGCGGGAGCGGCTCGCCGACCTGGGCACGTGGTCCGCCCCGGCCATTCACATGGCCGTGGTGGACGCGGCCGAGACCCTCGGGGTCAAGCTCGGCAAGCTGGCCCAGCCGGTGCGCGTGGCGGTCTGCGGGACCGCGGTCTCCCCGCCGATCGACGTCACCCTGGAGCTGCTCGGTCGCGAGCGGAGCCTGGCGCGCCTCGAGCGGGCCATCGCATGGGCCGGGAAGCGGGCGGAGGCGTGAGGGCGCTCGTGCCTGCCCTCGCGGGCCTGCCTTGACACGGTCGCGGCCCTTGCCTTAGATTTCCCGCCCTCACCAATGGGGCTATAGCTCAGCTGGGAGAGCGCTTGCATGGCATGCAAGAGGTCGACGGTTCGATCCCGTCTAGCTCCACCATAAAACAGCCGAACCGGATCCCATGAAGTGCCAGAGCCCGCGGAAACGCGGGTTTTTTGCTGTTTGATGGGCGCAAGCCGAATGCCGTCGCCGTCCGGCTGTCGCCGTCCAGAGGAGACCCACGTGGCCTACGTCAGCCTGCCCACCCTCGACCAGATGGCCCCGCCTGTCCGGGAGCAGTTGGAAGCCGCCCGCGCGAAGACCGGGGACCCCGGCGAGATCGCGTATCTCGTGGCCATCCGCCCGGACATCTTCACCATGACCATGGTCATGGTGCGCACGCTTCTGCTCACCCCGACGCAGCTGCCCTTTCACGTCAAGGAGAGCATCGCCCTCCTGGTGTCCGTGCAGAATCGCTGCGAGATGTGCATCGGCGAGCACGTCCGGATCGCCAAGCTCCTGGGGATGAGCGAGGAGCAGGTCGAGGCGGCCATCGCGGGCCTGGATGCGATGGACGTGCCGGACAACGAGCGCGCCCTCCTGAGCTTCTGCGTGAAGGCGGCGAGCAAGGAGAGCTATCGCATCGCTCCGTCGGACATCGCGGCGCTGAAGGCAGCCGGCTACAGCGACGGCGAGATCCTCGAGGCCGTCGCCGTGGTCGGGTACTTCAACTACATCAACACCATCTCGAACGCGCTGGGCGCGGGCAAGTGAGGCAACGGAAGGGACCCAGGCGCGCATCCGCATCGGCGTCTGCGTCCCCTGTGAGTGATCACTAACCCTGGGCTAGGGCATCCTTCGCGCTTCGGGAGCTGCGTCGGCACGACTGGCGCAACTCAACCTCTCCCGTCCCCATCGTCTAGACGGCCTAGGACATCACCCTTTCAAGGTGACGACACGGGTTCGAATCCCGTTGGGGACGCCAATTAAGCCGCTGATCGGAAAGGAAACAGCCGCAGCAACGCGGGCAGGGCGGCGACAGTTAGTCGCCAGTTAGTCGCCAGCCGCCGGGGCGCGGCTGTCAAGGGGAGAGCGAGGGTCACGCCCGCGCGCGCGCGGGGTGGCCTCCAGACGCAGAAAGGCCCCGGCCAGGCCTGGCCAGGGCCTCGGGGTAGCGGGTGCTAGTCGAGCTCCACAGGCGGCAGGGCGGCACCTTCACCCGGCAATCGGGGGCAGGGGAAGCATTGGCATCGCCGCCAAAGCTTCCATCGTCGCCTAGCCAGTCGCTTGCCGTCCTCCGCGCTACCCCGATAGCCGTACCCACCTGCTCCTGTGTCTCTCCGGCCAGATACCGAGCCAGGATGACGGCATTCTCCTGTGGAGGGATCTTCACTCCACACTTCGGAGAGGTATAAGCGTTACCACTACTGGTAACGCTTATATCCTCACCAAACCATAGGCTCACCGTTTGTTGTGCCACCCCGATAGCCGTACCCACCTGCTCCTGGGTCTCGCCGCTCATGCGCCACCCCCTCGCCCGAGCTGCTTGAGGGTGGGCGCCTTGCTTTCGGGCGCACGCAATTTCGGTGCGCCCGAAGAATCCCGTCCCGCCATGGTGCCGCGCGTCCCGCTGGCCTTGGCGTCAACTCGGGTACAACGGTTAGAAGTTTCTCTATCCGTTGTATCCGGCTCCACCCTCACCCGGTCGCGGTCCGGTCCACCCACTCACCCCAGGGCGAGGTATCCCGGCCGCGCCGGCCGGCGGCGTCTCGGGTGCAGAGACCGGTGGCCAGGGCGCGCTCCAGCGGCAGGCCGCGGTCAAGGCGCGAGGCCAGGGTGCCGACGTGCAGGTGGTGCTCGGCCGCCAGGTGGCTCAGGCGCCAGCGCTCGCCCTGCCACTCGATCCAGCGGATTTTGGGCACGAGACCTCCGAGAAAGGCCCCGGGGGCTACCCGGGGCAAGGTGCAGGGGAGGGCCGCCGCTTTGCCCGCGACGGTGGGCGTGAACTGTCCGGCCGGTGCGACCCCCGGGCCCGGCCGGGGGCTCCGGGGGGCCAGCCGCGGCGCCCGAGGTAGGGTGCGCCCGCCAGCACTCGCGGTTGCTTGGTCCGAAGCGGGTGA